>NZ_JBSFUU010000040.1:0-85733 GCF_053591955.1 Streptomyces sp. NPDC002845
CAGGGGCTTTACGTCTGTTCGCAGCCGGGCCCAGTTCGCCCGACCCACCCACGCATGGTCTGTTTCACACCGCTTCGCGCAGATCATTTCGCTGAGAAAACGTCAGTCGCTGGACGAAGCCTTGGCGCTCAAGGCTCGCCACCCGGATTGGGTGGCGCTCAAAGACGGTCCGCCCGCGCCCGGGTTCGACATGGTCAACTCGCCGGGCCTGCTGCGGTCTGTTGACCTTGACGGACGGACCGTTGTGCAGAAAACCACGGCAGGGACGGTCGGCGCCCTCGCAGTCAAGGAGGCGTCGCTGGTGCTGTGCGCCAGCTTCGTGGTGGCGGAGGCGACGGCTCGGCTCTTGCGGACGCGCAAGAGTGACAGTGTCACGTTCGTGGTCACTGGCGAAGATGGGCAGGCCGATGAGGATCTGGCGTGTGCTCAATACATCGCTCGGAGGGTCACCGAGGCGGGGACGGATGCTGCTGAGTTCCTCCGCCGCGCTGCCGAGTCGCGCGCCGCTGCCGAGCTGGCGGAGGGTGTGCGTCAGGGAGTCCATTCTGATGACGTTGCACTCTGTCTTGAGGTGGACCGGTTCCCCTTTGCCATGGTGGCGACCTTGGAAGGTTCGCCCATGGTCCTCCGTCGGTGCGCCATGCCTTCGCTGACCGACGATGCCCCGATCTGATCGCTGGTGAGGTCGAACTCGCAGCATGCGAGAGTCAGCACCCAGTCGGGTATGCGGCATCAGCTGCATGTCCCGATGACGGTGGTTCGGGGTGGCGGCAGGCGGCTGACCTGGGTTGTGCCGACGGCGGCTTCGCGGAGCCGGATGATTTCTTCGTGCTGGGCGGCGAGCCGGGCCAGGGCCCGACCGCGGAAGTCGGTGAGTTCTTCGACCGTCTGCTCCGACTGGGTCAGCCGTTCCCGGAGCTTGGTGATCTCTTCCTTGAGCCGGGTGATCTGGGCCTCGCGGGGGTCGGGGATCTCGCCGGCGTCGTGAAGTGCCTGCACGCGTCGTTCGAACTCGGCGCGGAGGTGAGCGTAAGGGCGAGTGCCGTAGAACGCGGTGCGGTCGACGGCGGCCTCACTGGCGAGGGTCTTGATGTCACACTTTCCGCCGGGCGGGATCTCGCCGCGAAGAAGGCGGTCGATGGCGGCCCGTATGCGGTTCTCGTTCTCGGTCCGCTGAGCTGTGGAGATTCTCATGAGGCTTCCTCGTCCACGGTGTTGGCAGTGTCGATCTCGGCGACAACGCGGAGGGCCCGGTCGTAGTCGGCCTGGAGCCGGGTGCGTTCGGTCTTTCGTGTGGTGCCGAGCTGCCCGAGGAAGATCTCGGTCCGTTCGGCGTGCTCGGCCCAGACGGGGCGATGGCAGGGATGATGGGTGGCCTGCGGACAGCGGGCGGAGTCACACATCCCGACCAGCGGACGGTCGGCCTTCGGGGTGCTGGCCAGCTTCAGGCAGAGGGCCCGGGACGGGTCGGTGAACCAGCAGTAGTTCGCGGGCCCGAGGTGAAGCACCTTGGAGCATTCGGTCAACAGGTTGAGCACGTCGCGGTCACTGCGCTGGGTCTTGGGTGCCGTGACTGCTGCCGGGTCGAGCTTCTCGTCGATGCTGGCGAAGAACTCGGTGAGGCCCCGGGCGCCTGGACCGGCCGGCAGGATGCCCTGCTGGTAGTTGCGGAACTCTTCCATGACCAGGCTGAGGTTCCAGTCAGTCTCGTGCTTGTTGACCTCGGCCAGCAACTCGGCCTGAGCCCCGCCGGGGCGGGAGGCATACCCCTCGGTAGTGGCCACTGCGGCCGCCCGCGCTCTGGGCGCCGACACCGAAGCCATCCTGACCGCCGCCCACAAGCCCCGGACGACGGCCTGCCCGGTCGGCCGGGCACGCCGCGCAGATGATCGACGTGGCCCGCGGTCGTGGACAACGGCGTCATGTGGGCAAACCTGCCCTGTGATTTCCCGTATCGGCGGGTGCACGCCCTCGCGCGCCGCTGGCGGATCCAGGGCCTGCTCACCGAGCTCCACGATCGTCTGCGCGACCGCGTCCGGGAGAAGCCGGCGCATCGTCGTCAAGCACACCGATGCCGAGATGTGCCTCTGGCGGCCGCTGCAGGGCCGCACCGGGCGCCGCGAGGACTACGCCGAGACACACCGCGCCATCGCCGGACTGGTCTCCGACCGCGCCACCCGGCCCGTGCACAGCACCGAACTGGTGCTCGCCCAACAGGCTGCTACTGATCAACCACCAGCCGCGCCCGCAGGCGAGCACGCCCCGACCTCAAACGCCGACCGCGTCGTCACTTGGACGCGCCACGGCACCCCCTCCAGGAGGAGCACGGCCGGAACAGACCAGGACCCCGCGTGGCGCGTCCTGAGGAGAAGGAGCCGAAGGTCGTCCAGGCGCTCGGTGCACCACGACAGACGCTGCGACATCGTCGCGCCGCGCACTTGGAGGTTGCCCCCCAGCAGCACGCGACTGGCCTCGCCCCCCACGTGTACGCCCACGGACGGCACCATCAGGCTGTCCAGTCGTCCGGACACTCACCTCTCCATCGCCTCGCTGACGGCTGCTTCAGGAGATGTGCTGCGACCTCTTGACGCCCCGAGTGATGCACCTTACTTTCAGGGGTCTGCAGATTGCCGATCGTCTGACAATCTGCATTTTGGTCGACCACCCGAAGAGGGTCAGGGCCAGTTCCCGAGGAGTCGTTGGCCCTCGAAAAACGAGGAAGCGAGCACCAAGCCGATGGAGTCAGTACTTGTCGGAGTGGACCACAGCGAGAGTTCAAGACGGGCGGTGAAGTTCGCCCTGGAGCGGGCGCGAGTGAACCAGTGGCGGATGTCGATCGCCTACGTCATCAACTGGTCGCCCTACAACACGTTCCGCACACAGCAGGACAACGAGGCCCGGCCCGTGGTTCGTAAGGCCGAGATCGAACGGGCGCAGGCGGAGGTCATCGATCCCATCCTGAGTTGGGCCGAGTCGGAGAAGCACCTCGGTGACGTGGAGGTGACGCCGGTGATCCGCCACGGGCGCCCTTCAGAGGTTCTCGCCGACATCGCCGCCGAGGGCGGTCATGACCTCATCGTCGTCGGCCGGACCGGGGAGTCGAACCTGCGCACGGCGATCTTCGGGAGCACCGCCTACCGCCTGGTTCAGCACGCACCTGTCGCGGTGGTGGTGGTCCCGTGATGGCTACTTCCCCGATACACGCCACAGTGCTGGCGGCGACGTCCGAGAGCGGCGTCGACGCCTGGCTCGAGCGGTACTTCGGGCCGTTCGCCGAATGGCTGGCCTCTGTCGTCTTCTACTCGGTGCCCCTGTTCGGGACCGAGGTCCCGCTCATCGTGACGTGGCTCGTCGTCTGCGGCGTCTTCTTCACGATCTGGCTCAAGTTCCTCAACGTCCGGGGGATGAAGCACGCCGTAGACCTGGTGCGGGGCAAGTACACCCCGCCCGATGCCGAGGGTGAGGTCACCCACTTCCAGGCACTGGCGACGGCGCTCTCCAGCACCGTGGGGCTCGGGAACATCGCGGGCGTCGCGGTGGCCATCAGTCTCGGCGGTCCCGGAGCGGCCTTCTGGATGGTGCTCGCCGGGTTCGTCGGAATGT
Organism: Streptomyces sp. NPDC002845; assembly: GCF_053591955.1. Taxonomy (NCBI): domain Bacteria; kingdom Bacillati; phylum Actinomycetota; class Actinomycetes; order Kitasatosporales; family Streptomycetaceae; genus Streptomyces; species Streptomyces sp. NPDC002845. The sequence continues at coordinate 3,604 of NZ_JBSFUU010000040.1, forward strand.
CGACGAAGATGGCCGAGTGCATGCTCGCCGTCAAGTATCGCCATGTTCACCCCGACGGCACCATCTCCGGTGGGCCGATGTACTACCTGCGTGACGGACTGGCCGAGATCGGTTACAAGAAGATCGGCAAGTTCCTCGCCGTGGCGTGGGCCATCTGCATGATGATCGCGGCCCTGGGGACCAACGCCTTTCAGGCCAACCAAGCCACCGAGCAGCTCGTCGGTGTCTCCGGGGACGGGTCCCTCGGCACGTGGCTGGGCGACAACCGGTGGGCGGTCGGCGTCACCATGGCGGTGCTGGCCGGCGCCGTCATCATCGGCGGGATCAAGTCGATCGCCCGGGTCACCAGTGTGATGGTGCCCTTCATGGCGGTTCTTTACGTTCTCGGGTGTCTGGTCGTCCTCGTGACCCACATCGGGTCCATTCCGGCCGCGGTCGGCGATATCGTCACGGGTGCGTTCTCGCCACAGGGCGTTGCCGGCGGAGTCGTCGGGGCTCTCATCGTCGGCTTCCAGCGGGCGACCTTCTCGAATTCCGCGGGAGTCGGTGACGCGCCGATCGCGCACTCCGTGGTCAAGACCAAGCGCCCGCCGACGGAAGGCTTCGTCGCCTCGCTCGAACCGTTCGTCGACACCATCATCGTCTGCTCGATGACCGCGTTGACGATCGTCGTGACCGGAACGTGGCAGGGCTCCGACGCGGGTGAGGTCAGCGGGGTCACCCTCACCTCGCGCTCCTTCGAGTCCGTCGTCTCGTGGTTCCCCTACATCCTGGCCGTCGCGGTGCTGCTGTTCGCCTTCTCCACGATTCTCAGCAACTCGTACTACGGGATGAAGGGCTTCGGATATCTCCTCGGGGACAACGGCAAGGCCGAAATGGCGTACAAGGGCGTCTTCCTCTGCTTCACCGTCATCGGGGCGGCGTCCGCGCTGGGTCCGGTCATCCTGTTCGCGGACTCGATCTTCTTCCTCCTGGCCCTGGTCAACGTGATCGGGCTGTACTTCCTGGCCAAGATGGTCCGCCGGGAGTTCAGGAAGTACTGGGGGGAACTGCAGGCGGGTGAGTACGAAATGGTCCGCGCGCCCCGTAAGTCGGAGATGGCATGAGGCGTACCGATCCCACGGCGTTGCTGCACGCCGCACGCGTCTGAGGAGGAAGGCATCGCCTGCGTCATCGTCACCCACGACATGGCGTTCGCCTCCAAGGCCGCCGGCCTCCTCTGCTTCTTCGAGGACGGCGTGATCAAGGAGGATGCCCTGCCCAGCGAGGCTTTCAGCAATCCCCGCACACCGGGCCTCAGTGCCTTCATCGACGCCATCCGCTTCTGAACACACCTCCCTGGAACTGCGACCCCGCTCACCACACCGAACCGGAGCCCGCTGCGCGGGTCCGAGCGGGGTTGCGCACCGTGGCAGGCCCCCGGGTCTCCTCCCCTGTCCGGGGGTCTGCCACGGTGTTCACCCCGGACGCTCTGCTTCGTACTGAAAGTTGAAGGGTCTCAGGCATGTCCCGACTCACCGAGTTCGCCCGCACACTGGCCTCCGGACCGAACTTCGCGACGGTCGCCACCATCGGCAAGGACGGTCTGCCGCAGCAGACCGTGGTCTGGGTGAAGGCCACCGACGACGGCGTCGCCTTCTCCACCGTCGATGGCCGGGTCAAACACCTCAACCTGCTGCGTGACCCGCGCGCCAGCGTACTGATCACCGACCGCGACAACGCCCACGTGTACGCCGTCGTACGCGGACCGGTCACCATCACCCGGGACGGCGGCCCGGAACTGATCGACGAACTCTCCCGCAAGTACGATGGCCGACCCTGGCAGGAGCGCGCGACGAGTCCCAGGGTGGTCGTGACCGTCCGGGCCGAGCACGTAACCGAGTACGGCGCCTGAAACCGCCGTGGGCCGCGCCGATGATCGCGCCCGAACGGTTCACTCGTGAACCCGGGACCGGCCGCCCCGAGACGCCCCTTGGCCTCCCCCGGCGGTGAACAGCGCTCACGTCCCCTTTGGGGTCACGGCAGCGCCTACGATGCGGTCTGACAATCTGCGGAGGATCAATGAGCGAACGCGCCCCCGCACAACAGCCGGACCCCGGCCGACCACCCCAGCAGACCCGCCGCGACGCCGTGGTGAACGGGCTGCGGCGCGCCATCCTGGCCGGTGAGCTGGGGCCGGGGCAGCGGCTCCGTGAGGTGCAGATCAGCGAACAGATGGGGGTCAGCCGGCCGACCCTCCGTGAGGCCATTTACCAGCTGATCCACGAAGGATTACTTGAGCAGCAGCCCTACCGCGGCGTCGTCGTGACCACGATCGACGAGAAGTTCATCACCGACGTAGCCGCAGCCCGGGTCGCCCTGGAGCAACTTGCCGCCCGCGCCCTGGCCAACGACCCCGACGGCTCCCGCAAGGCCAAACTCCGCGACTGCTGGGAGGAGTACAAGGCCGCACACGCCTCCCATGACGCGGACCGCCTCCGCCAGGCCCATATCAACCTGCACCGGACGATCTGGTCCGCCTCCGACAACACCATGCTCGAACGCATGTGACCCACCGTCGAAGCCCAGATCAACATCGCCATCACGGTCGACGAGAGCACCCGCTCGGACCCCGACCGCGCCCTCCACGTCCACGAACGACTGTTCGACGTGATCCTGGACGGCGACCCTCGGCTCATCGACGCCGAAGCCGAGCGGCACACCATGTGGAGTGCGGCGGGACTCATCGACATGCTCGCCGAACGGAAGAAGAGCGCCCGCAGGCCGGACGCCGTGTGATCGGGCCCGGCAGAACAGGCGGGAGCCATCACGACCGGCTTTGAGCGCCAGGCCACAACCTTGCCCACAGCCGGCCGGCCCGCGGCCTCAAGACTGTCGGCCGACTCGATCAAGCAGTCGACTTCCCCGACCGAACGGCTCATCGCTCATCGGTGGCCGACCCCAAGGCAGTCACTCGCCGTGACTGCCTTGCGTCATCAGACCGCTGTCGCCTGCCGGCGGTTTCCTCTCTTGCCTGCTGCCGCATCTCCCCGTGGCCATCCAGAGCTTGCCGCAGCCCCGTAGACCTTGCTCGGCGGTGTCTCCTCGCCCCCAAGCGCAGGCGGGCGGAATTCTGCTGGGCCCGGCCCAGCCGCTCCCTCTGGGGAGCGGCTGGGGAGTTCTCGTCACCCGGGGAGGCTCTGGGGAGTTCGGGCCGGAGCTCTCCTCCGCCCACTCCCCCAGCAGGCTATCGATCGCCCTGCGCCCCTTCCTCCCCGCCTCCAGTACGGCCCCGGTAGGGGCCGGTTGCCCGCGGCCGGTGGCGGGGCGCGTCACCCGTGCCCGTGCTCCGCCGGGCCGCTGTCCTCGGTGTGCTCGTCCTCCCCGGCGGCGGTGTCACCGCCGAGGCCCGCCCGGACGGTGAAGCTCGCGGTGCGCACCTCGCCGTCGTGCTTGAAGTCGAGGAAGAGGCGGTAGGCGTGGGCGCTGGGCGCGGTGGCGGTGAAGGAGACAGTGGGCCCGGGCTTCGTCTTGGCGTCACCTGCTTCGCTGTTGGGGTGGACGTGCAGGTAGGCCAGGTCTCCGGCGCGCAGCGCCACCAGGTGCCCGTACGCGCCGAGGTAGGGCTGCAGGTCGGTCACCGGCTTGCCGTCCTTGCTCACCTCGAAGGTCAGGTCCCGGGCAGAGCCGGTGTCGAGGTCGCCGCTCAGGGCGACCGTGTAGCCGTCGACCTCGCTGGTGCTCACCTGCTGGGGCAGCTCCTGCGGCTCGTAGCTGCCCGCCACCGCCAAGTCGGTGCCCAGGGTGAGGCTTTCACCGCCCTCCGCGGCCGGGGCGAAGTCCGCGAAGAGGCGGTAGTCCCCGGCCGTCGGCAGGTTCACGGACGTGCGCCACGTGCCGTCGGCGTCGCGCGTGGGGTGCAGGTGGCGGTAGACGGTCAGGTCGCGGGAGGCCAGGATCAGGTGGAGCTCCTTCTCCTGCTCCACCTCGTAGTCCGTGACCGCCTGCCCCTGCGCGTCGAGGATCGCGAACCGGATCTCGGTGCCGCGCCCGCGCTCGATCCGCGGGGTCCTCAGGTCGATCGAGTAGCCGTGGGCCGAGACCTGAAGCCCCTCGGGTACTTCCGCGGCGTCGTCCGCACCGCCGGCTTCCGCCGCCACGACCTCACGGCTGGTTCGCGCACCCGGTGCGGCATCCACGTCGCCTGATCCGGCGAGGCTGCCCACGCCGTAGGCCGCGCCGAACACGACGGCGAGCGCCGCGGCGAAGCCGGTGATCTTCGGCCAGGTCTTCATAAAAGTCTCCCGGGAGGGCCGCAGAAGGAACGTCACCCGAGGAATTTATACCCCCGTGGGGTATGAGGCAACAACCGGCTTGAATATACGGCTGGGGGGCATATAGCCTACCCCCCGGAGGTATGCGATCTTCACCTCTCGGGAATACCCCCAAGGGGTATATCGTTTGTCCCCGTGTCGGGAGGAGCGGCAATCAAGCCTTCTCCCTGGAGTACCCGCGCATCGACACCTGAGGTGAAACCCATGACCGCCCAGATCGCCACCGAGATCGCCGGAGAGTCTCCATGACCAGCACGGCTCCCGATACGACAAGGACACTGCCCGGCCCGGCATCCGCCTCCGCCGCCCCCTCCGAGGTCGAGCTCTCCATCGGCGGCATGACGTGCGCCTCCTGCTCGGCCCGCATCGAGAAGAAGCTCAACCGCATGGACGGCGTCACGGCGACCGTCAACTTCGCCACCGAGAAGGCGAAGATCTCCTATCCGGAGGGCATCGAGGTCGCCGAGCTCATCGCCACCGTCGAGAAGACCGGCTACACGGCCGAGGAGCCGCGTCCTCCCACTCCGTCGGCCGATGACGAGGGAGGGGGAGAGGGAGACGCCCGGGCGGCGGCCGGACCTGCTGCGGACGGGGAGTTGCTCTCCCTGCGGCAGCGTCTGCTGGGGTCGCTCGCGCTCTCGGTGCCGGTCGTGCTGATGGCCATGGTTCCGGCGCTGCAGTTCGACAACTGGCAGTGGCTGTCGCTGACTCTGGCCGCACCGGTCGTCGTCTGGGGCGCGTTCCCCTTCCACAGGGCCGCGTTCGCCAACGCCCGGCACGGCGCCGCGACCATGGACACCCTGGTGTCCCTCGGCACGCTCGCCGCGCTCGGCTGGTCGTTGTGGGCGCTGTTCTTCGGCCACGCGGGCATGCCGGGTATGCGGCACGGCTTCGAGTTCACCATCTCCCGTTCGGACGGCTCCTCCTCCATCTACCTGGAGGCCGCGGCCGGTGTGACCACGTTCATCCTCGCGGGCCGCTACCTGGAGGCGAAGTCCAAGCGCAAGGCGGGAGCGGCGCTGCGGGCGCTGCTGGAAATGGGCGCCAAGGACGTCTCCGTACTGCGCAACGGCGAGGAAGTACGCATCCCCGTCGCACGGTTGGCGGTCGGTGACCGCTTCGTCGTACGCCCCGGAGAGAAGATCGCGACCGACGGCACCGTCGTCGACGGGTCCTCGGCGGTGGACGCCTCGATGCTGACCGGCGAGTCGGTGCCGGTGGACGTGACCGTCGGCGACGCCGTGACCGGTGCGACCGTGAACGCCGGTGGGCGGCTGGTCGTCGAGGCGACCCGCATCGGCGCGGACACCCAGCTCGCCCGGATGGCGAAGCTGGTCGAGGACGCGCAGAACGGCAAGGCCGAGGTGCAGCGGCTCGCCGACCGGATCTCCGGCGTCTTCGTGCCCGCCGTCCTGTTCATCGCCGCCGCCACCCTCGGTGCCTGGCTCGGCGCCACGGGCGAGGTGGCCGCCGCCTTCACGGCCGCCGTGGCCGTGCTGATCATCGCCTGTCCGTGCGCGCTCGGCCTGGCCACGCCGACCGCTCTGATGGTCGGCACCGGCCGCGGTGCCCAGCTCGGCATCCTCATCAAGGGCCCGGAGGTCCTGGAGTCCACCCGCCGCGTCGACACCGTCGTCCTGGACAAGACCGGCACGGTGACCACCGGCCGGATGCAACTCCAGGACGTCTTCACCGTGCCCGGCGTGGACGAGGTCGAACTGCTGCGGGTGGCAGGTGCGTTGGAGCACGCCTCGGAGCACCCGATCGCCCGGGCCATCGCGGCCGGGGCCGGCGAGCGAAGCGAGACGGGTGTCCACCCGGCCGAAGGCCGGCGGAGGGCCGGAAGCCTGCCGGTGCCGGAGAGCTTCGAGAACGTCGCCGGCCTCGGCGTCCAGGGCGTCGTGGACGGGCGCGCCGTACTCGTGGGCCGCGAGAAGCTCCAGGACGAGTGGGCCATCGAGCTGCCCCGCGAGCTGGCCGAGGCCAAGGCCGCCGCAGAGGCCGAGGGACGTACGGCGGTCGCCGTCGCCTGGGACGGCGAGGCGCGGGGCGTCCTCACCGTCGCCGACGCGATCAAGGAGACCAGCGCTGAGGCGGTGGCGGAACTACGAGGGCTCGGCCTGAGGCCCGTCCTCCTGACCGGCGACAACCGACTCGTCGCCGAGTCGGTCGCCCGGGCCGTCGGCATCGACGAGGTGATCGCCGAAGTCCTGCCCCAGGACAAGGTCGACGTGGTCAAGCGGCTGCAGAAGGAAGGCCGTACGGTCGCCATGGTCGGCGACGGCGTCAACGACGCGGCCGCGCTGGCCACCGCCGACCTGGGCCTGGCGATGGGCACCGGCACCGACGCGGCGATCGAGGCGGGCGACCTGACCCTCGTACGCGGTGACCTGCGGGTGGCTGCCGACGCCATCCGCCTGTCCCGCAAGACCCTCACCACCATCAAGGGCAACCTCTTCTGGGCCTTCGGCTACAACGTCGCGGCCCTGCCGCTCGCCGCGCTCGGCATGCTCAACCCGATGATCGCCGGAGCCGCGATGGCCTTCTCCTCGGTCTTCGTCGTCACCAACAGTCTGCGCCTGCGGTCCTTCAGATAGACCAGGGCACATCACCAGGGCGAAACACGGCTCACCGCGAACGGTCTCTCAGGGAGTCCTGGCCCAGGCCGTGGTCCCGATGCGGCCCGTGTTGCCGAGGTCGATGCGGCCTTGCGGGGTGATGATCTCGGCGGGCCTGCCCAGCGCCGTGGCAAAACGCAGGTAAGTGCCGCTCACCGCGGTCGTGGTGGTGTCGGTGACCGTGTTGCGCCAGACCAGCACCGTGTGCGCCGACTGACCGGGCTTCAGGCTGACGGGGTGCGGGCCGGGGTCGGGCTGGCCCGTCGTGACCGGCTCCGTGCCTTCGAGGATCTGCACGTCGAGGGCTTCGCGGTGCTCGTCGAGGACCTGGACATCGGGGTAGCCGTAGACGTCGTACGTCGTCGTACCGCAGTTGGTGACGGTCACGCTCATCGCCCGCAGGCCCATCGCGGCGCTGATCGCCTCCGGCTGGATCCGTATGCCGGAGGGCGGGCAACCGGTCGACGTGGCGGGCGGGGAGTCCGCCGCCCCGGGAACGTCGACGCCGAGGTCCGTCGGGACCGCGCCCGGCGTCACGCCGTCGGGCGGTTCCGTCTCCGCGAGCGAGGCCGCCGCCTCGGAGGGCCTGGCCGTGCGTGCGGGATCGACTTCGCGGTCCAGCTCGGCCGACAGCCCGCAGCCGCTCACGGTGAGGGCCAGGATCGACACAGCCGGCAACAGCGCGCGGGGGGCCGTACGGCCGCGTATCGGAATCACGCGGCCGATCATGGCACGCGCCGTGGGCGGAAGCCGTGACTCCGCCCACGTGCCCTCCTCACTCGCTCCGCCCGCGTGCCGTCACCAGTCCCGACTCGTAGGCGAACACGACCAGTTGGGCCCGGTCCCGGGCCCCGAGCTTCGTCATCGCCCTGCTGATGTGCGTCTTGGCCGTGAACGGGCTGATGACCATGTGCGCGGCGATCTCCTCGTTGGTCAGGCCGCGGGCGGCGAGGGCGGTGACCTCGCGTTCGCGGCGGGTGAGGGTCTCCAGGCCGGGGGCGGTGGCACGGTCCGGAGGGCGGGAGACGAACTCGCCGATCAGGGTGCGGGTGACCGACGGGGACAGCAGGGCCTCGCCGCGGGCGACGACCTCGATGGCCTGGAGGAGGTCGTCGGGCTCGGTGTCCTTGAGGAGGAAACCGCTGGCGCCCGCCCGCAGCGCCTCGAAGACGTACTCGTCCAGGCCGTAGTTGGTGAGGATGACCACGCGGACACCGGACAGCTCCGGGTCGGCCGCGATGCGGCGGGTCGCCTCGATGCCCGTCATCACCGGCATCTGTACGTCGACGAGGGCGATGTCCGGAACCTCCGCGCGGACGAGGGCCAGCCCCTGTTCCCCGTCGGCGGCCTCGCCCACCACTTCGATGCCGTCCTCGGCGTCGAGCAGAGCACGGAAGCCGGCACGCATCAGGGCCTGGTCGTCGACCAGTGCGACCCGGATCGGTCCACAGCCCACCGGCACCCCGCGGGCCCCGCGCTCCGCCTCGCTCACGCCGCCCCCTCCCCCGCACCGTGCGACGGCAGTTCGGCCCGCACCGAGAAACCGCCGTCCGCGCGCGGGCCGGCGTCCAGACTGCCGCCGAGGGCCGTGACGCGTTCGCGCATGCCGGTGAGGCCGGTGCCCGGGGCGGGCGGCCGGGCGGGGTCGGCACAGCCGTCGTCGTCGACGCGTATCGCCAGCTTCTCCGCCCCGTAGTCGAGTTGGACGCTCACCTTGGCGGGTCCCGCGTGCCGGGCGGCGTTCGTCAGGCCTTCCTGGACGATGCGGTACGCGGCCCGGTCCACGGCCGCCGTCAGCGGGCGTTCGTCGCCGGTGACCGTCAGGTCGACGGTGAGGCCAGCCGCGCGTGCCCGTTCCACGAGGAGCGCGGGTGTGCCGGTCGGCTCGTCCGTGCGCAACACCTCCAGTGTGGCCCGCAGTTCGCGCATCGCCTCACCGCTCGCCTCCTGGATGGCGAGCAGCGCGGGCGGCACCTCCTCGCCGCGCTTGCGGGCGAGGTGGACGGCGACTCCCGCCTGGAGCTTGACGATCGAGATGCTGTGCGTGAGCGAGTCGTGCAACTCCCGGGCTATGCGGAGCCGTTCCTCGCCCGCCCGGCGCAGGGCGGCCTCCTCGCGGGTGCGTTCCGCCTCCAGCGCGCGCTGTTCCGTCTGGCGCAGGTACGCCTGCCAGTTGCGGTCGGCGAGACCGGTGACCACGGCGCACAGGAACCAGCCGACGAGCAGCGCGGCGCGCTCGGCCGTCTCCTGGGCCCCCGGGCCCGTGGCGAGGTATCCCGCGAGGAACACGGCACTCGCCACGGCCGCCACCCCTCGGTGCCCCACCCGGGCCGCCGTATGGACGGCGCCGAGCACGGGGAGGGCGGACACGGGGCCCGGGTGGGCGTGCAGGACGTACGCCGTCATGGCCGCCGTACTCACCACGAGGACGCCGCGCGGCGCCCGGCGATGGCCCGCGAGAACCAGGGACCCGACGGCGATGAGCGCGTGGTCGAGCGCCGTCGTGCCGTCGTCGAACGCGGCCGCGACCACGACCACGGCGCCCACGACGACGGCGAGCGTCACATCGGCCAGCCACCTGCGAACGACCTGGTGCGATTGCATGCACGGCACGTTAGCGCCCGGCACCGACAGTGACGTCAGCCCTGTGGACGGATCCCGGACTACTCCCGGCGAAGTAGTCCGCGCCGCGCCCCGCCCCGTCGGCTCAGCCGCGAATGCCTCCGGCCGTACGACGATTCCGGGCACCTCCCGAAGCCAGGGTTACGACAACCGGCAAACCCCGCACACCGACCACAAGGAGGCCCCATGCCCACCCCCTTCCGCCACACCGCCCCACCCCCGCCCGGGTCCGCCACCGGCGTCACCGCCGAGGTGTACGCCCAACTCGCCGTGGACTTCGGCATCGAGCGGGCCAGTCTCTTCGTGGCGCTCTCCTCGGCGCCCGAAATCCTCGCCCCCACCTGGGCGTTGCTGCGGGAGTCGCTGATCGCGGGGGCGGGCGGCCGGTCCGGCAAGGAGGTCGTGGCCCTCGGGGTCTCGCTCGTCAACCGCTGCCCCTTCTGTGTGGACGCGCACACGGTCATGCTCCACGCCACCGGGGACCACGGCCTCGCGGAGCTCATCGCGAAGGGTGGGACTCCCGACGACGAGGCGCACGCGCGCGTGCTGGCCTGGGCGAAAGCGACCCGCGTACCGGGTGGCCCGGGCCTCAGCCCGCTCCCCTTCGCCCGGGAGGAGGCCGCCGCCCACATCGGCACCGCCCTCTCGTTCCACTTCATCAACCGCATGGTGTCCGCCCTGCTGACCGAGAATCTCCTCCCGTACAACGCCCAGCGCTTCCGCGCGGTCCGCAGCCTGGGCGGCCGTTCGCTCGCGAAGACCGTCCGCCGCCGCCACACCCCGGGCGTGAGCCTGCCGCTCCTGGACGACTCCGGCCCCGGACCGCAGTGGGCGGCCGGCACGACGGTCGGCCCGGCCTACGCGGCCCTGCGCACCGCCGCCACCGCGGGCGCGGGCCTCCTCGACGAGCCCGAGCGGGATCTCGTACGGGAAACGCTGTACGCCTGGGATGGGGCGCACCCGTCGCTCGCGTGGGACGGCCTGCCGAGCCGGCACGACAGCCCTGGCGCGCGGCTGGCTCTCCTGACCGCGCTGGCCCCGTACCGCATCACGGACGAGGACGTGGCGGCCTGGCGCACGCCCGCCCACACCGACCACTGCCTGGTCCACCTCTTCGCCTACGGCGCGTTCGCCGCCGTCGACCGCATCGAGAGCGCCCTGCCCGTGCGGGCACAGCACCCGCACCCCCAGAAGGAGACGGCATGACCGCGACCGCCAACCCGCCCCAGGCGCAGGCCTGGAACGGTTTCCTGGGCACACACTGGGCCACGCACCAGGAGCGGTACGACACGATGCTCTCCGCCGTCGACGACGCGTTGTTCGAGGGCGCGGCGATCCGCGCGGGCGACCGGGTGCTCGACGTCGGCTGCGGCGCCGGGGCGACGACCCGGACCGCGGCCCGGCTGGCCCCGCACGGGCACGCGGTGGGCGTCGACATCTCGGAGCCGCTGCTGCGCAGGGCACGGGAGCTGACCGCCGCCGAGGGGGTGCCGAACACCGCCTACGAGCACGCCGACGCCGACCTGCACCGCTTCCCTCTGGGCGGGTACAACGTCGTCATCAGCCGGGGCGGGGTCATGTTCTTCGCCGACCACGCGGCCGCCTTCCGCAATCTGGCGCGAGCGCTCAGGCTGGGCGGACGGTTGGCGTTCGTGTGCCCCCGGCCGCCGGGGCCGGACACTGAGGAGTCGCGGATTCTCGGGCTGTTCAACAGGCTCCTGGAGGAGCGCGAAGGGCCGGCGGTACCGGACGCGCACGCCGCGGGGACGGCGATGATGTCGCTGACCGAGCCGTCCCGCATCCGGGCCGCGCTGCGGGACTACGTGGAGGTGACCGTCGCTCCGGTCGACGTGGCGACGGTGTGGGGGCGTGACGCGGCGGACGCGGCCGGCTTCCTGCTGTCCCGCACCCCGGACCGGACGGTCTCGGCCGACACCCGCTCCGCCCTGGAGGACATGCTGCGGCCGTACGAGACGGACCGAGGCGTACGACTGCGGGCGGGCGTCTGGCTGGTGACCGCCGTCGCTCCGTGCACAGCGCGGAAACCGTGAGGCTCTGTCACCACGCCGCCACGGAGCGAGTTGGCACTTCCGCCCCACAGGCAGTCATGTGAAACTGGCGTCCCCCACCGCCGTGCGGACCCCCGCACCGACCCCGAGAAGTGCGCCTTGCGTGATCTTCCCCTGCCACTCGCTCTGACCGCGCGTCTGCTGCCGGTCGCCGTACTCGCCTCCGCGGGCTGGGCGTTGACGTCCGGCCCGTTCGCCGCGAGCCCGGCGGCGCAGGACGAGTCGGCCCGGAAGCCGGAGTCCGGGTCGACCTCGGCCCCGTCGACCTCGGCGGCCACGAAGACGTATCCGAAGGCACCGGCGCCCTGCGACAGTCTCGCGGACAAAACGGTCAAATCCCTTGTCCCAGGCGCCAAGGCGGCGGGCAAGGAGATAGCGTCGACCGACAGTTCCGTGCGCCGCACCTGCTCCTGGAACGCGCTCAAGGAGTACGACTACCGCTGGCTCGACGTCTCGTTCGAGATCCGGGACACCGACGCGGAGGCCAAGACCGTCTACGAAAAGCGCGTCGAGGAGAACGGCGGCGGAGGAGCCGTACCCGGTCTCGGCGATTCCGGCTACTCCGTCGTGAACCTCACCACCGAGGACAAGCAGCAGACGCGCGAGGGCGTGGTGATCGCCCGCGCCGCGAACGCCCTCGTGGTCGTCACGTACAACGGCAGCGACTTCGAGACCAAGAAGGCACCCGGCACGGACGAGATCAACAAGGGCGCCATCAAGGCCGCGAAGGAGGCGGTGGCCGCGCTGGAGAAGACCGCCCAGTAGGCGGAACGTCTCTCCAGCGCGGCCACCGGTCCGTTCAGGAGACCTTCTCGCGTTCCCTTCCGCCCATCAGCAGCACGTACAGCAGCAGCGAGGCGCCCAGGCCCACCGCCCAGCCGTAGTCGGCCAGCGGCTTGAGGAACGGGATCAGACCGTCGGCCGGGAAGGGGCCGGCCTTGTTGCCGTCGGCGTCGACGTTGGAGTACGAGCCGCCGACGGCGAGAACGGCACCCACGGCGAAGGCCGCCAGGGCCCGCCAGTTCCAGCCGTTCTCGTACCAGTAGCGGCCGCCCTCGGTGTAGAGGCCGGGCAGGTCCAGCTTGGTGCGGCGGACCAGCCAGTAGTCGGCGATGAGGACGCCGGCCACGGTGCCGAGGAGACCGCCGACGGTGCCCAGCCAGGTGAAGATGTAGATGTCCGGGTTCTCGATCAGCTTCCACGGGAAGATGATCACGCCGACGAAGCAGGCGATGAGGGCCCCGGTGCGGAAGTTGATGAGCTTCGGGGCCAGGTTGGACAGGTCGTACGCCGGGCTGACCAGGTTGGCGGCGATGTTCGTGGACAGCGTGGCGAGCAGCAGGATGAACAGCGCGAAGATCACGCCGACCGTGCTGTCCATCCGGGCCGCGAGCTCGCTCGGGTCCCAGATCGGCTCGCCGTAGACGGCCTGTGCGCCCGAGGTGACCAGCACCGACAGCAGCGCGAAGACGGCCATGGTGGTGGGCAGGCCCAGCGACTGGCCCCACACCTGGGCCCTCTGTCCGGCGCCGAAGCGGGTGAAGTCGGGGATGTTGAGGGAGAGCGTCGACCAGAAGCCGATCATGCCCATCAGCGCCGGGAAGAAGACCTTCCAGAAGTCGGCGCCCCAGCCGAGCTGCGAGGGCTGGTCGAGCAGCGGGCCGAAGCCGCCCGCCTTGTCGGCGATCCAGATCAGCAGGGCCACCGCGCCCGCCAGCATCAGCGGCGCCGCCCAGTTCTCCAGCTTCCGTACCGCCTCCATGCCGCGCAGGATGATGACGATCTCGATAGCGAAGAAGAGCAGGAAGCACAGCCACTGCGTCCACGGGTAGCCGCCGACCTGGCCGGCGTCGGTCCACCAGCTGCCCGCCCCGAACATCTTCCCGGCGAGGAAGAAGATGGACTGGCCGCCGATCCAGGTCTGGATGCCGAACCAGGCACAGGCCACCAGGCCGCGCAGCAGCGCGGGGAGGTTGGCTCCGCGCAGCCCGAAGGAGGCGCGGGCCAGCACGGGGAACGGGATGCCGTACTTGGGCCCGGCGTGGCCGGTGAGCAGCATCGGAAACAGCACGATGATGTTGCCGAGCGCGATGGTGAGAACGGCCTGCTTCCAGTCCATGCCGAGTGCGACCAGGCTGGCGGCGAGCGTCCACGACGGGACGTTGACCGCCATGCCGATCCACAGCGCGGCGAAGTTGTACGTCGTCCAGCGCCGCTCGGCGACGGGGACCGGAGCCAGGTCCTCGTTGGCGTAGCGGCTGCCGGCCGGTATGGCGTCGGCGGGGAGTTCTATGCGGCCGCTGGGGTCGGCGGTCTGCGTGGTGGGCGACCCCGTGGGAGCTGTTTCGGTCATGGGCAGGCCAATCGATAAGGCGGGACGGGGAGGAAAGGCCGTGCGGGGCCTTGGGCCCCTCCCCGGGACGCGGGGAGGGAGAACAAGGTGGGGGGTCTGTGTTGAGCGGTGCCTTACGTGGAGTTCGGTGCCTTACATGCAGTGGTCAGGAGTTGACCGCCGGGATGACCGTCTCGCCGTACGCGTCGATCACGGCCTCCTGGGCGTCGTGCATGTCGTAGACGGCGAACTGGTCGACGCCCAGTGCGCGCAGCGCGTTCAGCTTCTCGATGTGCTGCTCGGGGGTGCCGATGAGGCAGAAGCGGTCGACGATCTCGTCCGGCACGAACTGGGTGTCGGGGTTGCCGCTGCGCCCGTGGTGGGCGTAGTCGTAGCCCTCGCGGGACCTGATGTAGTCGGTGAGTTCCTGCGGGACCATGCCGCCGTCGGTGCCGTACTTGGAGACGAGGTCGGCGACATGGTTGCCGACCATCCCGCCGAACCAGCGGCACTGTTCGCGCGCGTGGGCGAGCGCCTGAGGCGAGTCGTCGGCGGTGACGTAGGCGGGCGCGGCCACGCAGATCTTGACCTCGTCAGGGTCGCGTCCGGCGGCGACGGCGGCGTCCTTGACGGCCTTGACCATGTACTCGGTCAGGTAGAGGTCGGCGAGCTGGAGGATGAAGCCGTCGGCCTCCTCGCCGGTCATCTTCAGGGCCTTGGGGCCGTACGCGGCCATCCAGACCGGGAGTTCGGCACCGGGCTTGATCCACGGGAACCTGACGACCGTGCCGCCGAGGTCGGCCTCGTCGCCCCGGCCCAGCGCGCGGATGACCTTCATGGCCTCGCTGATGCGGGCCAGCGTGTTGGGCTTGCGGCCCGCGACGCGCATCGCCGAGTCGCCGCGCCCGATGCCGCACACGGTGCGGTTGCCGAACATGTCGTTGAGCGTGGCGAAGGTCGAGGCGGTGACCTCCCAGGTGCGGGTGCCCGGGTTGGTGACCATGGGGCCGACCGTCAGTTTCTCGGTGCTGGAGAGGATCTGGCTGTAGATCACGAACGGCTCCTGCCACAGCACGGCGGAGTCGAAGGTCCAGCCGTGGGTGAAGCCGTTGTTCTCGGCCCGCTTCATCAGCTCGATGACACGCGAGGCCGGCGGGTCCGTCTGCAGGACGAGTCCGAAGTCCATGTGCGTCGCCACTCCTAGTTCAAGTACTGGCAGGTGGAGCGGGGGGTGTAGACGCCGTGCCCGGCGCGTCCGGTGAACTCCCGCTCGGTGATGACGAGTTCGCCGCGCGAGAGGACCGTCTCGACCCGGCCGGTGGTGCGCTTGCCCTCGTACGCCGAGTAGTCGACGTTCATGTGGTGGGTCTCGGCGGACATGACCTGCTCGGCGCCCGGGTCGTAGATGACGACGTCGGCGTCGGCGCCCGGGGCGATGGTGCCCTTCTTCGGGTACAGGCCGAACATGCGGGCCGGGGTCGCGCAGGCGATCTCGATCCAGCGGCGGCGCGAGATGTGCCCGTCGACGACGGCCTGGTGGAGCAGGTCCATGCGGTTCTCGACGCCCGGGAGACCGTTGGGGATCTTCGAGAAGTCGCCGCGGCCCAGCTCCTTCTGGCCGGTGAAGCAGAAGGGGCAGTGGTCGGTGGAGACCACCTGGAGGTCGTTGGTGCGCAGGCCCTTCCACAGGTGAGCCTGGTGCTCCTTCGGGCGCAGGGGCGTGCTGCACACGTACTTCGCGCCCTCGAAGTCGGGTTCGGCCAGGTTGTCGGTCGACAGGAACAGATACTGCGGGCACGTCTCACCGAAGACGTTGAGCCCCTCGTCGCGCGCCCTGGCCAGCTCGGCGACTGCCTCCATCGCCGAGACGTGCACGACGTACAGGGGCGCACCGGCCACCTGGGCGAGCTTGATGGCGCGGTGGGTGGCCTCGGCCTCCAACAAAGCCTTCCGCACTTCGCCGTGATAGCGCGGGTCGGTCTCGCCACGGGCCAGCGCCTGCTCCACCAGCACGTCGATCGCGATGCCGTTCTCCGCGTGCATCATGATCAGGCCGCCGTTCTCGGCGGAGCGCTGCATGGCGCGCAGGATCTGGCCGTCGTCGCTGTAGAAGACGCCCGGGTAGGCCATGAACTGCTTGAAGGAGGTGACGCCCTCCTCGACCAGCAGGTCCATCTCCTTGAGCGTCTCCTGGTTGACGTCGGAGACGATCATGTGGAAGGCGTAGTCGATGGCGCACTTGCCGTCGGCCTTGGCGTTCCAGGCGTCGAGGCCCTCGCGCAGTGTGTGGCCGACGCTCTGCACCGCGAAGTCGATGATGGTGGTGGTACCGCCCCAGGCCGCCGCCCGCGTCCCGGTCTCGAAGGTGTCCGCGGCGAAGGTGCCGCCGAACGGCAGCTCCATGTGGGTGTGCGCGTCGACGCCGCCCGGGATCACGTACTTCCCGGTGGCGTCGACGGTGTGCTCGGCCGTCCAGGACTCGGCGGCCGGGGTGCCGCTCGCGGCGAGGGCGGCGATGCGGCCGTCCTCGATCAGGACGTCTGCGTGCATCTCGTCGGACGCGGTGATGACGAGACCACCGCGGATGAGGGTACGGCCGACCATGGGTTCACGCTCCGTTCGGTTGTCGGAAAAGTACCGGTCGTCGGTGGCTGGTCGCGCAGTTCCCCGCGCCCCTTGAAAGCACGGGGCGCGGGTAGTGCGTTGTTACGGCGCTGTCAGCGGGTCGTACGCCTCGGGACGGCGGTCCCGGAAGAACTGCCAGCGGTCGCGCACCTCGCGCAGCTTGGCCATGTCGAGGTCGCGGACGACGAGTTCGGTCTCCTTGTCGCTCGCCACCTCGCCCACGAACTGGGCCTCCGGGTCCACGAAGTACGAGGTCCCGTAGAAGTCGTTGTCGCCGAGGTCCTCGACACCGACCCGGTTGATCGCGCCGATGAAGTACTCGTTGGCGACGGCCGACGCCGGCTGCTCCAGCTGCCACAGGTAGCGGGAGAGGCCGCGCGAAGTGGCCGACGGGTTGAACACGATCTCGGCGCCCGCGAGACCGAGGGCGCGCCAGCCCTCCGGGAAGTGGCGGTCGTAGCAGATGTAGACGCCGATCTTGCCCACGGCGGTGTCGAAGACCGGCCAGCCCACGTTCCCCGGGCGGAAGTAGAACTTCTCCCAGAAGCCGGGGACCTGCGGGATGTGGTGCTTGCGGTACTTGCCGAGGTACGAGCCGTCGGCGTCGATCACGGCCGCGGTGTTGTAGAGGACGCCGGGCTGCTCCTCCTCGTACATCGGCAGGACGAGGACGATGCCCAGTTCCCTGGCGAGCGCCTGGAAACGCTTGACGATGGGGCCGTCCGGGATCTGTTCGGCGTACTCGTAGAACGCCTTGTCCTGGACCTGGCAGAAGTAAGGCCCGTAGAACAGTTCCTGGAAGCACAGGACCTGAGAACCCTGCGCGGCCGCGTCGCGGGCCGCCTGCTCGTGTACCTGGATCATCGATTCCTTGTCGCCGGTCCATGCGGTCTGGAAGACGGCGGCGCGGATCACCCGGTTCCTGATGGGGTACGCTGTTTGCGGTGCGTTGCGAGAATCAAGCACGTGCTACCTCCGATCTTGTTTCAAGATCCCGGGCTGGTTCCAACCCGGCTGGTGTTGATCGCGTAAGACTCGGCAGCTTGTTGAGCCAACGAGCGGCGTGAGCCAGGAATCCCGCTAGCCTCGGCTGGGGGGAGGGTTCAATCTGCTCATCGGGACCTCTGGTCGCTCGGTGTGCTGGGGCGGACGTGGGCGATGCCGTCGTCCGCCCCAGGAGCCTATGAAGTCCGCAAGCTGTCTCTGAGTTGCACCGTGTCACGTCTGCGGGCGCCCGGCGTTCCACGGTGTCACTCTCGCGTGGGCCCATGTTTCACCGCCGTTTTCCCAAGTCCTGCCATGTTTCAGTTCTGTTGCGCGTCGTGTGCGAGGAGCGCGATGTGCACGGACGCGGCCTGCTCGAAGTCGTCGAGGTCGACGCCGAGGCGGGCCTGGATCGCCTCCAGCCTGCGGTACAGCGCGGGCCGGCTGACGTGGTGCAGCTGGGCCGTGCGGGACTTGTTGCGGCCGGTCGCGAGATACGTCCGCAGGACGGGCAGCAGGTCCTGTTCGGCCGTCCCGTCGCCGGACAGCAGCCCGTCCAGCTCCCGTTCGGCGAAGGCCTGGACGTGCGGGTCGTCGCGCAGCAACCGGATCAGCCCGCGCAGATGGACGTCCCTGAGGCGTACGACCACGGGCAGGTCGAGGCCGGTCGAGCCCTGGGCGACCGCGTCGGCGACGTGCTGGGCCTCGCGCAGCCCGGCGGGCACGTCCTCCCAGGCGGTACGGGCGTCGGCGGCGGCCACGACCGTCCTGCCCACCCCGGACTCCGCGCGCAGCCGGGTCGCGAAGTGGGCCGCGAGCGCCTCGGCGTCCTGGTCCCGGGCGAGGCTGACCAGGACGGCGGTGGC
The DNA here is from genome assembly GCF_053591955.1 of Streptomyces sp. NPDC002845. Classification (NCBI taxonomy): domain Bacteria; kingdom Bacillati; phylum Actinomycetota; class Actinomycetes; order Kitasatosporales; family Streptomycetaceae; genus Streptomyces; species Streptomyces sp. NPDC002845. The sequence goes on from NZ_JBSFUU010000040.1 coordinate 22,033, forward strand.
GCCCTCGCCGAGCTCCGCGACGAGCCCTTGCAGCCCCACCATCCGCAGGACGCGGTCGAGCCCGGCCGGATCGCCGTCCCGGACGACGAGCGGCACGAAGGTCCGCCGGTTGACGGGCAGTCCGGCGGCCCGTGCGCGGGGCAGGAGCTGCCGGGCCGGTACGACACCGGAGACCAGGTCGGTCAGCAGGCCCTGCGCGGACTGCTCCTCCCAGCTGTGCGCCGCGCCACCGCCGAGCATGCGGTGCAGGACGAGCGCCTCGGCCGCACGGTCGGCGAGCAGCCGCCCGGTGGCGCTGTCGCCTCGGTACCCGCACAGCACGATCCGCCCCCAGCGCTCCCCGCGTCCGCCGAGCTCGGCCCGTACCCAGCCGTCGCCCTCGTTGCCGCCCGCCTGCCGGGAGATGCGCTCCCAGTCGCGCAGCACGTCGTCGACGGCGGACCGCTCCCCCGCCGTGGCGAGGACCCGGTGGGCGAGGTTGGTGACGACGACGGGGCAGGCGGCGTGCTGGGCGATCTCGTCGAGCAGCCGTTGCAGCGGGGCGCCCGCGGTGATGAGCCCGGTCAGCGTCGTCCGTACCGCCTCGGACAGACTGACGGCCGCGAACTTCCTTCGTACGAGCCGGGACTGGACCTCCTCGGTCAGGTCGGCGAAGGGGAACGGCCGGTGGAGCACCACCATGGGCAGCCCGCACCGCTCGGCCGCCCGGCGCATCACGTCGGGCGGTGTGGGAAAGGCGCGGCCGAGTCCGAGGACGACGGCCGCGGCCTCGGCGCGGTGCAGCGAGCGGATGTACTCGGCCTGGGCGTCCGTGTTCCCGGCGAGCAGCACCCCGGTGGTGAGCACCATCTCGCCGCCGCTGAGCATCACGCCCACGTCGGCGGCCTCGGCGACGTGCACCCAGCGCACGGGCCGGTCGAGCTGGCCCGCCCCGGCCACCACCTCGGGCTCTCCGGCGAGAACCCGGTCCAGGGTGAGGACCTGGCGCACCGACAGGGCGGGTTCCAAGGTGGTGGTCATGACATGTTCCCTTGCTCGGGCCTTACTGGACGCTCCTCAGGGCGCGTTCGAGGATCTCGGCGCCCTCCTCCGCCTCGGCGACGGTCAGCGACAGGGGCGGGGCGACGCGCAGTGCGCTGGTGTTGTGTCCGCCTCCCTTGCCGATCAGCAGGCCTTCCGCGCGGGCGGCTTCGAGTACGGCGGCGGCCGCGTCCGGGTTCGCTTCGTCCGTGCCGGGTTTGACCAGCTCGACGCCGATCATGAGCCCGCGGCCCCGCACCTCCCGTACGACGGGCAGCTGCGCGCCGATCGCCCGCAGCCGTTCGAGGAGCAGCCCGCCGACGCGCCGGGCGTTGCCCTGGAGGTCGTGCTCCACCAGATAGGTGAGGTTGGCGAGCCCGGCCGCCATGGTGATCTGTGTGCCGCCGAAGGTCGAGATGGAGTTGGAGTCCAGGCAGTTCATGATCTCGGCGCGGGCGACGACACCGCCGATGGACATGCCGTTGCCGATGCCCTTGGCGAAGGTGAGGATGTCCGGCGGCCCGTTCTCGCCGTGTGCCTGCCAGCCCCAGAAGTGGTCGCCGGTGCGGCCCCAGCCGGTCTGCACCTCGTCGGAGATCCACAGCGCACCGTGCCGCTGGAGCACCTCGCGGAAGGCCGCGTACAGTCCGTCCGGCGGTGAGGTGAAGCCTCCGACGCCCTGGATCGGCTCGGCGATCAGGGCGGCGGGCGGGCGGACATGGCCGAGCAGGTCCTCCAGGTCGGCGACGCAGGCCGCGATGAAGTCGGCGTCGCTCAACTCCGCATACGGGCCGCGCGTCCGCACGCCCCCGTGGACGTACAGCGTCTGGAGCGGTGACAGCGAGGTCGGCGACCAGCCCTTGTTGCCGGTGATGCCGACCGTGCTGAACGACCGCCCGTGGTAGCTGTTGCGCATGGCGAGGATCTGGTTGCTGCGGCGGTACGTCGTGGCCAGCAGCAGCGCGGTGTCGTTGGCCTCGGTGCCGGAGGTGGTGAAGAACACGCGCGCGTCCGGGATGCCCGACAGCTGGGCGATCCGCTCGGCGAGTTCGACCATCGGCCGGTTGAGGTACAGGGTCGACGCGTGGATGATCCGCCCGGCCTGCTCGCTCACCGCCTTGGTGACCTCGGGCAGGGCGTGCGCGGTCATCGTGGTGAGGATGCCGCCGAAGAAGTCGAGGTACTTGTTGCCCTCCGCGTCCCACACATGGCGTCCCTCGCCGTGCGTGAGCTCCATCGGGTCGGCGTAGTAGAGCGCCAGCCAGTCGGGCAGAACGGCGCGGTGGCGGTCGTACAGGTCGCTCACGGCTGTACCAGTCCTTCGTACGCGTCCGGTCGGCGGTCCCGGTAGAACGCCCACTGCTGCCGGACTTCCTCGATCAGGTCGAAGTCGAGGTCCCGGACGACGAGTTCCTCGCTCTTGTCGCTGGCGACCTCGCCGACGAACTGCCCACGGGGGTCGACGAAATAGCTCGTCCCGTAGAAGTCGTTGTCCCCGTACTCCTCCTGCCCGACCCGGTTGATCGCGGCGATGTAGTACTCGTTGGCGACCGCCGCCGCGGGCTGCTCCAGCTGCCAGAGGTAGGCGGACAGGCCACGGGAGGTGGCGGACGGGTTGTAGACGAGCTGGGCGCCGTTCAGGCCGAGCTGGCGCCAGCCCTCCGGGAAGTGGCGGTCGTAGCAGATGTAGACGCCGACCTTGCCGACGGCGGTGTCGAAGACGGGCCAGCCCAGGTTCCCCGGTTTGAAGTAGTACTTCTCCCAGAAGCCCTTGACCTGCGGGATGTGGTGCTTGCGGTACTTGCCGAGGAAGGTGCCGTCGGCGTCGATCACGGCCGCGGTGTTGTAGTAGAAACCGGACTGCTCGACCTCGAAGACCGGGACGACGATCACCATGGCGGTTTCGCGGGCCAGTTCCCGCATACGAGTGACGGTCGGCCCGTCGGGCACGGGTTCGGCCCAGTCGTAGTGCTCGGGTTCCTGGACCTGGCAGAAGTAGGGGGCGTTGAAGACTTCCTGGAAGCCGATGACCTTGGCACCCTGCCGGGCCGCCTCCCGGGCGTGCTCCACGTGCTTGGCGACCATGGATTCGGTGTCGCCGGTCCAGGTGGCCTGGACCAGAGCGGCGCGTACGACGTTGGCCATGTGAGCTGCTCCTTCGACGGGAACGTCAGAGAGCCTCTACGCCCGTAGATGCAGGCTGTAGAGGCTTGAACGTAAGCCTCGTCGACGTGCTGGGCAAGACCATCGTCGTTAACCGGGCGAGTCGATCACGTTTCTTACTCCTCCGAGTGACCGTCCGGGCCGCCGGGGTACGCGTATCGGGTGCGGCCGACGGGCTCAGGCGGTGAAGCCGGCGACCCGCAGGGCGTGCACCAGGTCCCAGTAGCGGTCCTCCGAGACACCCCGGGCCGCGTTCAGGAGGAGGGGCCCGAGGCGCTGCGGGTCCGGTTCCACACTGCGGGCGGCTTCTTCGGGTGTACGGACGCGTACGTACGCGTCGAGGAGCGCGCGCACCTCACGCTCACGCCCCTCGCGGGCGAGGCCGAGCACGGCGGTGCCGATCTCGGCGGCCGGGCGGGCGACGCCCTGCCGCAGCATCTGCTCGCCGTCCGTGGTGCGGCCCGCGGCCGCGAGGGCGTCCGCGGCGGCGACCAGCCGGTCGGCGGGCAGCGAGGCGGCCTCCCAGAGCAGGGTGGCCCAGTCGGCTCCGAGGCCCGCGCGGTGCAGTTCGGCGGCGAGCAGCGGGAAGCGGGCGGGGGGCCAGTAGGCGGCCTCGACCAGCAGGGCGTGCGCCTCGCCGCTGCGGCGCTCGCCGCGCAGCCGCATCAGCCCCTCGACGGTCGCCACCGTCTCCCGGCGCGCCTCATCGTCCAGCGGCTCCCGGGCGGGCGGCGTCCGGGGCCGCTCGGCCTCTTCGGTCACCCCGGCGAACCTGGCGCCTCGGGGGGTGCGGGCCTTCGGCGCGACTGGGGCGGGCGCCGTTTCGGGGACCCCTACGGGCGGGGCGGCATCTTCGACGTCCATCGCGCCGGCGAAGCGGGCGCCGCCTCGGGGGCGGCGTTTGGTGCGTTGCTTGGCGGGGCGGGGGGCGGGCTCGGGGGCGGCCTGGGGCTCGGGGTCGGGTTCGGGTTCGGGGGCGGTGTGCGTGGGCCGGTCGGCGTCAGGGGCGGCTGTCCGCGCGTGGCGGTCCGGCGTCCGGTTCGTACGTCCGTCGTGGTCCCACCCCGCCTCCGTACGGGCGTCGGGTTCCGGCACCCGGAAGGCGTCGCCGGCGTCTCCGTCCGCGAGGTGCGGTCCGCCCATGGCAGGGGTGCGGAGGGCGCGGCGGTCGATGTCCTCCACACGGGCGCGGATCTCGGCGCAGCGGGCGGTGGCGCGCTCGTGGTCGTCATGGGCCCAGGCCAGGTCGAGGCGAATGGACTCGGCCTCCTGCCGCGTGGTGGCCGAGTGGAGCCGGCGGTTCAGTTCGGCGGTGCGCTCGGCGGCGTAGCGCTGTTCGCGGATCATCACGTCGAGACGGTCACCGAGGGCGTCGCGGGCGCCGGGGCGGGAGTCGTATGCGGCGAGGGAGGCGCGGTGCAGGGCGTAGGCCCGTTCGGTCTCCTGGGCGGCGGCCGCGGGGCCGTACGCCGCGGCGAGGTCCGTCAGGAGCGCCTCCACGACGTCCCAGGGCGGGACCTCCCGGCCGTCGAGACAGGCGCGCATTCCGTCGGCGTCACGCTGCCAGAACACCGCGCACCAGCCGGTGCTCTGGTCGAGCCGCGTCAGCAGCTTGTTCAGGTAGCTCGCGAACTCCCGCACCCTGCCCGGGAGTTGATCCACTGCCATCGCCACAACTCCCGCCAGACTGGAGCACTCCGGTTCGCCAGACAACACCAGCCGTGTTACGGACGCGCTACGAGGAGTTTTCGGAGTGGGCGCAGAGTGCTGTACGGGGTCAACCGACGCCTGTGCGTTACCTCTTCGCGATCAAGCCGGGCACGCTGACCGGGGTCGATCCCGACCGGGTTCGATTCAGACCGGGTTCGATTCAGACTCCGGCCAGGGCGCACTGTCCGGCGAGGTCGTCCATGGACAGGCCGAGGGCGCGCGCGAGGGCCGCGACCGTGAAGAAGGCCGGGGTCGGGGCCCGGCCGGTCTCGATCTTGCGGAGCGTCTCCGCCGAGAGCCCGGCGCTGGCGGCCACCTCCGCCATGCTCCGCCCGCCGCGGGCCTCGCGCAGCAACTTCCCGAGCCGCTCGCCGCGTTCACGCTCTTCGGGGGTGAGAGGGGTGCGCACCATGACCCCATTCTAATACCGACCCCCACACATCGGACCGGTATAATAATTGGGCGTCGACCGGTATAGTAATTGGCATGGTGGAACTGAAGACGGATGCGTCCATCGACGCGATGTACGAAGCCGGGCAGGTCGTGGGGCGTGCGCTCACGGCCGTACGGAAGGCCGCCGGCGTGGGGGGCTCCCTGCCGGAGCTGGACGAGGTGGCGCACGATGTGCTGCGGGAGGCGGGCGCGGCGTCCCCCTTCCTCGGCTATCACCCCTCCTTCGCACCCACCCCCTTCCCGGCGGTGATCTGCGCCTCCGTGAACGACGCGATCGTGCATGGCATCCCGACCGCGTACCGGCTGCGGGACGGCGACCTCGTCTCCGTCGACTTCGGCGCCGAACTGTGCGGCTGGGTCGGCGACTCGGCGATCAGCTTCGTCGTGGGCGAGCCGCGCGTGGCCGACCTGCGCCTCATCGAGACCGCCGAACGCGCCCTCGACGCGGGCATCGAGGCCGCCGTCGTCGGCAACCGCATCGGCGACATCGCCCACGCCATCGGCTCCGTGTGCCGCGCGGCCGGGTACGGCATCCCGGACGGCTTCGGCGGCCACGGGATCGGCCGCCGCATGCACGAGGACCCGCCGGTGCCGAACGAGGGCCGCTCCGGCCGGGGGTTGCCCCTGCGGCACGGGATGGTGCTGGCCATCGAGCCCATGGTGATCGGGGGCGGCACGGACGGATTCCACGCGGCACCGGACGGGTGGACCCTGCGCACGGACGACGGTTCCCGGGCGGCGCACGCGGAGCACACGGTGGCCATTACGGAGGCGGGGCCGCGGGTGCTTACGGAGAGGTAGCGCTCCGCTGGGGGGCAGGACACCACGGGCCGTCTTGCGGGTACGGGCTGGGGCTGGTCCTACCCCGCGGCGGAGCCGTTGACGGCGCCGCCAACGGGCACGCGGGCCGGCGTTGGCCTGCGGCATGCTCTTCAGGAACGGCACCCCGAACGACACCGAGCGCATCGCCTCGCTGCACACCGCCAGTTGGCGCTCCGCGTACGCCTCGCTCATGCCGGCCCGCCACCTCGACGGCTCCCCTTGCCCGAGGAACACCTGGCCAAGTGGCGGGCCCGCATGGCCGAACACCCCGGTCGGGATACCTACTCGGAGGTGCTGAGCGGCAACTCCCAGGGCGATCGCCTTCTACGAACGCGAGGGTGGCGTGCCCACCGCCGAGCGGCCGCTGACCGTGGCCCCGGGCATCGAGCTCGACGAGATCGAGTACACGTGGCCCGCGACCACGGTCAGCCGTCCGGCGGTCTCCTGACGCTCGGGGCAGCGGGCTCTCTACGGCGCCGGGTGCACCACCATCGCCGAACCGCCCCCGCGCCGTACGGCCTCCGCCGCGGCCAGCCACTTGCCGTTCGGCAGGCGTTGGACACCGGTGGCCGCGCCGATCTCGGCACTCACCGTGAAGGTGTGCCCGATCGACTCCAGCCGAGCCCGCGACGCGCTGTCGTACAGGCCCGGTTCGAGGTTCGTCGCCGTCGTGTTGCGCTGGCTGGCGCGCGGCGCGGCGATCGCGTCGGCGAGCGGCAGGCCGCGGTCGAGGAAGCCGGTCAGCGTCTGCAGAACTGTTGTGATGATGGTCGAGCCACCCGGCGAACCGAGCGCCACCACCGGCCTGTTGTGCTGGTCGAGGACGATCGTCGGCGACATCGACGAGCGCGGGCGCTTGCCCGGCCCCGGCAGGTTCGGGTCGTGGACGGCCGGGTTGGCCGGGGTGAAGGAGAAGTCCGTCAGCTCGTTGTTGAGGAGGAAGCCACGGCCCGGGACGGTGATGCCGCTGCCGCCGGTCTGCTCGATGGTGAGCGTGTACGACACGACGTTGCCCCACTTGTCGGCCACCGTGAGGTGGGTCGTGCTGTCGCCCTCGTACGTCGTCGGCGCCGCCGTACCGCCCGCCGCGCACGCCGCCGGGTTGCGCGGGTCACCCGGCGCCACGGGGCTCGTCAGCACCGCGTCGTCCTTGATCAGGCACGCGCGCGAGTCGGCGTACTTCTGGGAGAGGAGTTCCTTCGTCGGTACGTCCTCGAAGGCCGGGTCGCCGAGCCAGCGGCCCCGGTCCGCGAACGCGATCCGGCTCGCCTCGATGTAGCGGTGCAGGTACCGGACGTCGCTCGCCTTCGAAAGGTCGGTCCGCTCAAGGATGTTGAGCGCCTCGCCGACCGTGGTGCCACCCGAGGAGGAGGGCGCCATCGAGTAGACGTCGACACCGCGGTACGACGCCTTCGACGGCGCCTGGAGCTTGGTCCGGTACGCCGCCAGGTCCTTCAGCGACAGCTCGCCCGGCCGGGCGTGGTAGCCCGACCCCGGGTCCACCGGGGGCTCGTTGACCGTGTCGACGATGTCCCGGGCCAGCGCGCCGCGGTACAGGGCGCCGGTGCCCTTGCGGCCCAGCTCCTGGTAGGTGCGGGCGAGATCGGGGTTCTTGAAGGTCGAGCCGACCACCGGCAGCTCACCGCCCGGCAGGAAGAGGTCCACCGTGTCCGGGAAGTGGCGGAACCGGGTCTCGTTGGACGCGGTCTGCGCGCGGAAGGTCTCGTCCACGGTGAAACCGTCGCGGGCGAGCCGCACGGCGGGCTTCAGCAGGGTGCGAAGGGATTTGCTGCCCCAACTCCGCAGTGCCGTCCGCCAGGTGGCGGGCGTGCCGGGGGTGCCGACGCCCAGTCCGCTGGTGACGGCCTCGGCGAAGGGGATCGCCCGGCCGTTCTCGACGAAGAGGTTCTCGTCGGCGGTCAGAGGTGCCGTTTCGCGGCCGTCGACGGTGTGCACGGCACGGGACCTGGCATCGTAGTAGACGAAGTAGCCACCTCCGCCGATGCCCGCCGAGTACGGCTCGGTGACGCCGAGCGCGGCGGCCGTGGCGACCGCGGCGTCGACCGCGTTGCCGCCCTTCCTCAGGACCTCGATGCCGGCGGCGGAGGCGTCCGGGTCGACACTGGAGACGGCCCCGCCGTAGCCGACGGCCACCGGGCTCTTCTCGACCGGGCTTCCGGGAGCGCCGGGTGGCGCCGCCGCCCCGACCGAGACCACGGCGGCCGACACCGCCAGGACCGCCAGTTTCCGCGCGACAGGACGACGACGCATCCATACCTCCTCAACGACCGTCCGCGCAGACTAACTTGGTTGGTGTGGTCGCGTCAGGGGCGTCCCCGGACAGTGATCCGTACAGCGATTCGGCCAGCGATTCAGCTAGGGATTCGGACAGTGTTCGATGCCGACCGCTACCATGCGCGCCCATGAATGACGACGTGCGCAACATCGTCCTCGGTGTGACAGCGATGGTCCTGTCCGTCTCCATCGGCTGGATCGCCCGGACCTATCTGTGGAAGCGGAAACTCCGCCGCAAGCAGTCCTTCTTCGGGTTGCCCGACAACTCCGAGTCGCTGCTCGTGGTCAACCGCGAGGCGGGAGGCCCTGATCTGACGGTGACGCGTCACGACGTGTCCGCACTGCTCGAACTCTCCGCCCTCATCAAGGACTGCGGCGCCCACGCGCAGATCGTCGCGCACGACGCGACCCAGCAGGGCTTCGGGGAACGCACGGAGTTCTGCGTCGGGCATCCGGCCCCGAATCGCCGCATGGCGGCCCATCTGACCTCCTTGCTGCCCGGCGTACACGTGAACACCGACCCCGAGCCCGGCCCGGACCGGGGCGCCTTCCTGATCGGCAAGGAGCGGTACCGGCTGGAGCCGGGCCGCAGCGAGTACGTCCTCCTCGCCCGCCTCACCGCGGACCAGGGCCACCGGGCCCGCCCGGTCTTCCTCTTCTGCGGCCAGCGCGCGATCACGACTCAGGCCGCGACCCGTTACCTCGCCCGCAACCACGGACGGCTGGCCCGCAAGCACCGCAACAGCACCTTCGCCCTGCTGCTCAAGGTCGTGAACTCGCAGGCGTACGGCCCCGATGTCGTCGAACTCGTCGCGGACGTCACCCGCGCCGCCCAGACACCCCTGCCGGCCCCGACGCCGCCCGACTCGCACCGGGCGACCCCCTGAACCGTCGCCCGCGGACCGCACCGGAACACACGGAATCCGCACGTCAAGAGCCCGGAACGCACACTTCTGGAGCCCTGACGCTCACGAAATGAACACTTCAGCAATCGTTACCCGCACGTAACTTACCGGCGGGTTACTCGCGGTAAGAGGCTGCGGTTACCGTCGGGTCACTTTGCATTGACACGAGTGAGGAGTGCCCCGTGGGACACGGTCGTAACACCCTGCGCACGACCGCCGTCGGTGCCGTCTCCGCAACGCTGATCGCCGGGACGATCGTCGGCCTGGCCCCGGCCGCCCAGGCCGCCGCCCCGGCCGTACGTTTCGTCGACATCACCGGCGACGGCGGTACGGTCCTCAAGGCCAACGTCGTCACGCCCGCGGGGGCCGACGGCACGCGCCGCCACCCGCTGCTCGTGCTCCCCACGAGCTGGGGCCTGCCGCAGATCGAGTATCTGGCCCAGGCGCAGCGGCTGGCGAACTCCGGCTATGTGGTGGTCAGCTACAACGTGCGCGGCTTCTGGCAGTCCGGCGGCCACATAGAGGTCGCGGGCCCGCCCGACGTCGCCGACGCGTCCAGGGTGATCGACTGGGCGCTCGCGAACACCCCGGCCGATGCGGAGAAGGTCGGCATGGCGGGGCTCTCGTACGGCGCCGGGATCAGCCTGCTCGCCGCGGCGCACGACCGGCGCGTCAAGGCGGTCGCCGCGCTGAGCGGCTGGGCGGACCTGATCGACTCGATCTACTCCGGCCGCACCCAGCATGTACAGGCGGCCGGTCTGCTGGACTTCGCCGGCAGCCTCACCGGCCGCCAGAGCCCCGAAGTCCGGCAGGTGTTCAAGGACTTCTTCGCCTCAAATCTGGCCAAGGAGCCGGAGCTGATCGCCTGGGGGAAGAAACGTTCCCCCGCGACCTACGTCGACCGTATGAACGCGAACGGCACGGCGGTCATGCTGGCCAACGCCTGGGGCGACACGGTCTTCCCGCCCAACCAGTACGCCGACTTCTACGAGAAGCTGACCGGCCCGAAGCGGCTTCAGCTGCGCCCCGGAGACCACGCCACCACCGAGCTGACCGGGCTGCTCGGTCTGCCCAGCGACGTGTGGGCCGACACCGCGCGCTGGTTCGACCACTACCTCAAGGGCGAGGACAACGGCGTCGACCGCGAGCTGCCGGTCCGGCTCAAGTCCCGTTCCGCGGGCGGCTACGAGGGCTACCCGGACTGGAAGTCGGTCGCCGCCACCCGGAAGAAGATTTCCCTCGGCGGGACCACCACGATCCGCGCCAACGTGAACTCGGGCGCGGACGGCGGAGTCGTCCTCCTGTCCGGCGTCCTCGACCAGGTGGCCCGGCTGCCTCCCATGGCGTCGATCCCGCTGCTCCCGCGCCGCTACGCCGCCGCATGGCGGTCGGAGCGGTACTCCACCGCCCAACGGGTGCGCGGCACGGCGACGTTGCACACCACGGTCACGAGCACCGAGGAGAGCGGCACCCTCATCGCATACCTGTACGACGTGGGGCCGCTCGGCCTCGGCAAGCTGGTCAGCAACGCGCCGTACACCTTCCACGGGCAGGCGCCCGACAAGCCGTTCGGCGTGGACCTGGAGCTGTTCTCCACGGCCTACGACGTCCCGGCAGGGCATCGCCTCGCCCTGGTCGTCGACACGGTCGACCCGCTCTACACCGAGCACAACCCGTCCGGCGCGCAGCTGACCTTCTCCTCGCCGCCGCACGACCCGTCCTATGTGTCGGTGCCGCTGCGCGAGCAGTGATCTCCGGCTGCCGCCGGGCGGGCCTGGCCCTGTGAGCTGCCACTCTCCCCCTAAGGTCGCGGGGCGGTGGGGGGAGGTCCCCCACCCGGCAGCAGCGTCCCTGGTTCGGCCGGGGCGACACCCACGGCCTCCGCCTCCCTCACCACGGGGATGAACGGCACATCGTAGTCGAGGTCCCCGCGGCCCATGTGCGGCCGGTCCGGCCTGCCGTGGCCGGTCCCGCGTACCCCGGCCGGGCGCACACGTGTCCTGCGCGGCGTCAACTCGGCTCCCCGGCTCAGTGCCTGAGGATCTTCGAGAGGAAGTCCCTGGCGCGGGCGCTGCGCGGGTCGGTGAAGAACTCCTCGGGGGTGCGGTCCTCGATGATGCGGCCGCCGTCCATGAAGACGACGCGGTTGGCGGCCGAGCGGGCGAAGCCCATCTCGTGGGTGACGACCACCATGGTCATGCCGTCGCTCGCCAACTGCTGCATGACGTCGAGGACTTCGGTGATCATCTCCGGGTCGAGGGCCGAGGTCGGCTCGTCGAACAGCAGCGCCTTGGGGTTCATGGCGAGGGCCCGGGCGATGGCGACGCGCTGTTGCTGGCCGCCGGAGAGCTGTGCGGGGTACTTGGGCGCCTGATCGGCGAGGCCGACGCGGTCGAGGAGTTCACGGGAGCGCCGGTCCGCCTCGTCCTTCTTCCGCTTGCGCACCTTGATCTGGCCGAGCGAGACGTTCTGCAGCACGGTCTTGTGCGCGAAGAGGTTGAAGGACTGGAAGACCATGCCGACCTCGGCGCGGAGCTGTGCCAGTTCCTTGCCCTCGTCGGGCAGCAGCCGGCCGTCGAGCTTGATCGTCCCCGTTGCGATCGGTTCCAGCCGGTTGATCGTCCGGCACAGGGTCGACTTCCCCGATCCGGACGGGCCGATGACCACGACCACCTCCCCCCTGCTGACGGTGAGGTCGATGTCCTGGAGGACATGCAGCTCGCCGAAGTACTTGTTCACGCCCTGCATTTCGATCAGCGGATCGCCAGCCATGCCCTGCCCGCCCTACTCGCTCTCAGCCGTCTCGCGGTTGCCGCAAACTATCCAGGCCGGTACCACCTTAAGGCGCGACACGCATTTTCGGACATTAGCCACATTTAAGTCAATGGGCTGGGCGCGCCGGTCGTCACCGCTTACCCCTCCGCCACCTCGGCATACCTCTGCGAAAGTTCCGGCACACCGCTCGCGGCCCACTCGTGACCGGAGGTGACCACGTCGATCTCACGGCCGGAGGCCAGCCGCACCACGGGCTGACCGCTGGGCCAGATGTCCCAGCGGGCGCCCTGGAGCGTGCGCACGATGACCGTGCCGAGGTAGAGCCCAGCGTCGTTCCCCAGCCAGGCCATCGTCTCCTCGTCGTCGCGCCAGCGCGGCACAAGCTGGTCGAGCGCCTCCAGGGAGACGGCGGAGTCGTCGAGTTCGACGCCCGCCCGCTGCGCCTGCGCGCGCAGCAGCTCGCACTCGGAGAGCAGTTCGGCGAGCCCCGAGTGGTCCTCGTCGCCGTCGGAGAACACCGCGACGCCGAAGTCGGGGCCGCGCTTCTTGCGCCAGTTACCGAGGAAGGGGATGTTCATGGGCCCAGCGTGTCATTCGCACTGGCTTCGCACCACAGGTTACGCGGCGGCCGTCTGGCGGCGGTGCGCCCGGGATGGGCGTGGGATCGGGGGCACGGGGCGGTTGCAGCCGGGCGGGAAGTGCCGCGCCCGGGGCTGGGGCGGCGGGCGGCAGGCCGCAGGCCGCAGGCCGCAGGCCGCAGGCCGCAGGCCGCAGGCGGATTGTGCGGTAGCCGTAGGGGACGCCCGGGGTCGGTCGTGGCCGTGCCGCCCGCCTCGGCGCCGCCCGCCTCGGCGCCGCCCGTGCGCGACCGGACCGAGGAGCGCCCCGCCTACACGCCCAGGTCCACCACCACCGGCGCGTGGTCCGACGCGCCCTTGCCCTTGCGCTCCTCCCGGTCCACGTAAGCGTCCTTGACCGCCTTGGAGAACGCCTCGTTGCCGTACACCAGGTCGATTCGCATGCCGCGGTTCTTGGGGAAGCAGAGCTGGCGGTAGTCCCAGTACGTGAAGGGGTGGTCGTACTTGAGCGGGCGCGGGACCACGTCCGTCAGGCCCGTCTCGCGGAGGGTGGCGAGGGCGGCGCGCTCGGCGGGGGTGACGTGGGTGAGGCCCTCGAAGGCGGCGACGTCGTACACGTCGTCGTCCGTCGGGGCCACGTTGTAGTCGCCCATGACGGCGAAGGGGCGGCTGCCCGCCGCGTCGCCCGCGACGGCGGCCTTGAGTGCCTCGAACCACTGGAGCTTGTACGCGTAGTGGGGGTGGTCGACCTCGCGGCCGTTCGGCACGTACACCGACCAGACGCGGACGGGGCCGCAGGTCGCGGAGAGGGCTCGGGGTTCCTGGTCGCCGTCGAAGCCCGGGTCGCCGGGCAGGCCCTTGACCACGTCGTCCAGGCCCACGCGGGAGATCACCGCCACGCCGTTCCACCGGCCGGTCGCGTGGACCGCCGCCTCGTAGCCCAGCTCGCGGAGCTGGTCGAACGGGAAGCTGGCCTCGGCGACCTTGGCCTCCTGGAGGCACAGCACATCCGTGCCGCTGCTCTCCAGCCAGGCCAGGAGCCTCGGGAGGCGGGCGGTGATCGAGTTCACGTTCCAGGTCGCGATGCGCATGACTCACAACCTACCCGGAGGGTCTGACAACGGTCCCCGGTGGTGCCGTGCCTCAGAGCTCCGCCGACGCCCCCGACGTGAGCCGCAGGTGTTCGGCGCCGCCCAGGGCCCCGATCTGGTTGTCGTAGATCGGGCGGGCGAGGTCGGTGAGCAGGGCGTCGTGGATGTCGTACGCGCGCTGCGGCTTGACCTCGCGGACGTAGTCGATGACCTCGGCGATCTTGCTCCAGGGGGCCATGACGGGCAGGAGCAGCGTCTCGACGGGGTGGCCGGGCACGGTGAGGGCGTCGCCGGGGTGGAACACAGAGCCGTCGACGAGGTAGCCGACGTTGGTGATGCGCGGGATGTCCGGGTGGATGACGGCGTGGAGTTCGCCGTGGACCTGGACGTCGAAGCCCGCGGCGGTGAACGTGTCGCCGTGGCCGACGATGTGGACGCGGCCCGGGAAGGCGGCGGAGATCTTCTCGGCGACGGACCTGAGGGTCCAGATCTCGGCGGCCGGGTTGGCCTCCAGACAGGCCCGCAGCCGCTCCTCGTTGAAGTGGTCGGGGTGCTCGTGCGTGACCAGGACGGCGTCGGCGCCGACCGCGGCGTCCTCCTCGCTGAAACCGCCCGGGTCGATGACGAGCGTGCGTCCTTCCTTCTCCAGACGGACGCAGGAGTGCGACTTCTTCGTGAGCTTCATGGCTCCATCCTGCCCCCGGCCACGGGAACCGGCGCACTCCGGGGCCCGTCCGCGGACCCGTCACTCCTGGGGCGTGGTCTCCTCGCGGATGACCTGCTGTGCCACCTTGAACGCGCTGTTCGCGGCCGGGACACCGCAGTAGACGGCGGCCTGGAGGAGGACTTCCTTGATCTCGTCGGGGGTGAGGCCGTTTCGGAGGGCCGCGCGGGTGTGGAAGGCGAGCTCGTCCAGGTGCCCGCCCGCGACCAGCGCGGTCAGCGTGACACAGCTGCGGGAACGGCGGTCGAGGCCGGGCCGGTCCCAGATCTCGCCCCACGCGTAGCGGGTGATGAACTCCTGGAAGTCACCGGAGAACGCGTCGGCCGAGGCCAGTGCCCGGTCCACATGCGCGTCGCCGAGCACCTCCCGCCGGACCTTGATCCCGGCGTCGTACGGGTCCGGTCTGCTCGCGGGCTCGGGTTCGGCGACGGCCGGGGCGATCTCGGCGAGAGGCCCGGTCTGCGGGGGTGCGGCGAGGACCGGCTTGGGCTGGGCCGCCGTGATGACCGCCATCTGTCCGGTGGTCGAGTCGAACGCGGGCTGCCAGGCGGTCGAGAAGTGCCGCACGAGGAGGTCGGTGACCGCGGCGGGCTGTTCGACCGGGACGAGGTGGGAGGCGCCGGGGACGACCGCGAGACGGGCGTCGGGGATGCCGGCGACCAGGGTGCGGGCCTCGGCGGGCCCGGTGACCTGGTCGTCGGAGCCGACGAGGACGAGCGTCGGTACGCCGATGCGGCCCAGCTCCGCGCGCATGTCGAACGTGGCGAGCGCCTCGCAGGCCGCGATGTAGCAGCCGGGGTCGGTGGTGCGCACCATCTGCACGGCCCACTCGGTGATCGCGGGCTGCGCGGCCGCGAACCCGCTGGTGAACCACCGCTCCGGGGACGATCGGGCGATGGGGTCGAGCCCGTTCGTCCGTACGATCACTCCGCGCTGCCGGAACTCGTCGGCCGAGCCGAAGCGGGGCGAGGCGGCGATCAGGGTGAGCGAGGCGACGCGCTCCGGTTGGCGCAGCGCGAGTTCGGCTCCGATGGCGCCGCCGAGCGCGCAGCCCGCGTAGCCGAAGCGCTGGACGCCGAGGGCGTCGAGCGTGGTGAGCAGCCGCGCGGCCAGCTCGGTGACCGAACCGGCGGGGTGCGCGGGCGCGCCGCCGTGGCCCGGCAGGTCGAAGCGGAAGATCCGCCACTGCTTCGACAGCTCGGGGACCTGGCGATCCCACATGTGCCACGTCGTGCCGAGCGAGGGGCCGAGGATGAGGACCGGGGCGTCTTCCGGGCCGTCGAAGCGGTACTGGAGGGCAGGGGTCGTCGTCTCACTCACCGCTCCACGCTAACGTCCGTTCCTGTACGGTCCGGCCACGGGTACCCGGTCTCCCCAGCGGGCTCCCGAACATCAGCGGCGGACTCTCACACCGCCTTCACGGTTCTCAGGGGTCGTCAGGGGGCGCGGAAGTCCTCAGGGGTCGTCCGTCGCTCCCAGGCCCGTCAGCGCGCCGACCGGGTCCAGGTCGGGGGTGCCTCTGGGCCACCAGTCCTCGCGGCCCGGCTCGGACTCGTACGCGTACCACAGGCCGTCGCGGCCCAGGCGGAGTTGGACATGGCCCTGGGGGTGGGTGAGGTGGTTGCCCCAGGGGCGGAAGGCGGGCAGGTCCGCGGCGAGGAGCAGCGGGCGGGCCCGGTCGAAGCGGCCCGCCGGCGGGTCCCAGGGTTCTTCGAGGACGGCGAGCCCTTCGAGTCCGCCCTGGCGCCAGGCGGCGACCGCGCGGGCCAGGTCGGCCGGGGTGCGGCCGGTGGCGGTGGCGAGCGAGGAGTAGAGGGCGCGGGTCCCCGCGGTGAGGCCGGAGCCGGGGCGGGCGGCGGCGAGCCGTACCGCGTCCTGCCAGAGCGTCAGCTCCGCGACGGGGTCACGTCCGGCGGTGAGCAGGGCGTGCGCGCGGGCTGCCGCGTCGGTGGCGAGCTGGTCCAGCGCGAACGGGTCAGGGCCGCCCGGGGCGCCCGGGTACACCGGGGGTTGTTCGGGGTGCGGGGGCGGCGGCAGTGGTGCCGGGAGGGGCGGGAGCGTGCGCGGGGCGAGCGCGTCACGGGCGTGTACGCCGGCCGGGGGCGCCGGTTCCCGTTCCTGGGCGGCGCGGGCCGCGCGGGTGGCGCTCAGCCGGGACAGCGCGTCGAGCAGCTCGCGCTCGCCCCGGCCGCGCAGCAGGAGCAGGACGAAGGGGTCCTCGTCCAGCAGGCGTGCGGTCTGATAGCAGAGCGCGGCCGCATGCTTGCAGGGGTGGCCGAAGTCGGGGCAGCTGCACTGCGGTTCGAGGTCGCCGGCGCCGGGGAGCAGCTGTACCCCGCACTCGGCGAGCGACTGGGGCATCTCCTTGTCCAGCAACGCGGCGATGTGCCCCGGCCGTTCGGCCGCCGCGTCCAGGAAGCGGTCCCAGTCGGCGTCCGGGAGCGTCCGCAACCGTACCTGCGCGCGATACGGCCGCGGGCGGCTCCCGTGTACGTACGCCAGCACGAGCCCGGGTGTCACGGTGATCGCGTCCACGTGCCCCTGGCTCGCGTACGTCCGCCCCCGCGCCAGCCGCGCCGCGTCCAACGCGCCCTCTTCCAGCGCCGTCACCCACGCGTTGCCCCACCAGGTCTCCGCGAAGCCGCCGCCCGTCGCCGAGGGGCGGGGCGGGAAGGCGGGGAAGGTGCGGCGGAGTTCGCCGTCGCGGTTGGGAGCGGCCATGGAGCGGGGGACGTGTGGGGTCACGGGTACGTCTTCCGACTCGCCTCCGGTGGCTGCGGGTCGGTGCTCGGGGTGCGGGGGGTCCTTGGGCGGCGTCGCGTCGTCGGTGGGCAGCTCGAAGGCGCCTGAGAGGAGTTCGCGTACGTCCCGGGTCCGGTCCTCTCGCGCTCCTTGCCCACGGCTCCGGGCGCGCGCCCTCGCCGGGGTGGTGGCCCGACGTTCGGGCTCGGCTTCCTTGGCGTCAGCGCCCGTTCGTGCTCGCGCGGCGCGCAGGGCCTCACGCGCGATGTCGCCGGGGCGCGCACCACTCGGGGGCTCATCGGCTGAGGGGGTCTCCGGCGCGGCGGGAAGGGGCTCCGTATCCGGGTCCTCGGGTGCGGACGCCTTGGCTCCCATCGCTCGTCGCAACGCCTCCCGCGCCACGTCACCGGGCCGTTCCCCCTGGACCGGGGCCCTCCCACCCTGCGCGGAGGACGACTCCGGTCGATCGGACGGCGCCTCCCGCGCGGCACGCAACGCCCGGCGGGCCCGCTCGGCGGGACTCAGCTCCTCCCTTCCCCCGCTCACACCGGCCTCCGCAAGGACACCAGGTCCGACAGGTCGCGATCCGTCAGCTCCGTGAGGGCGGCCTCGCCCGAGCCGAGGATCGCGTCGGCGAGGGCGCGCTTGGACTCCAGCATCTCGGCGATGCGGTCCTCGACGGTGCCCTCGGTGATGAGGCGGTGGACCTGGACGGGCTGGGTCTGGCCGATGCGGTAGGCGCGGTCGGTGGCCTGTTCCTCGACGGCCGGGTTCCACCAGCGGTCGAAGTGGACGACATGGCCGGCGCGGGTGAGGTTGAGGCCCGTGCCCGCCGCCTTGAGGGAGAGGACCAGAACCGGGGTCGCGCCGGCCTGGAAGCGGTCCACCATCAGCTCGCGGTCCTTGACCGGGGTGCCGCCGTGGAGGAGCTCCACAGGGATCGCGCGGGCGGCCAGGTGTGCCGTGATGAGGCGGGCCATGCCCACGTACTGCGTGAACACCAGCGCCGAGCCGTCCTCCGACAGCAACGTGTCCAGCAGCTCGTCCAGCAGGGCGAGTTTGCCGGAGCGTACGGCCAGGCGGTCTCCCGTGGGGGCCTCCTCCTTCAGGTACAGCGCCGGGTGGTCGCAGATCTGCTTGAGCGCGCCGAGGAGCTTGAGGACCAGGCCCCGGCGGGCGATCCCCTCCGCCGTCTCGATGGCCAGCAGCGACTCGCGCACCACCGCCTCGTACAGCGCGGCCTGTTCGCGGGTCAGCGGGACGGGGTGGTCGGTCTCCGTCTTGGGCGGGAGTTCGGGGACGATGCCCGGGTCGGACTTCTTGCGGCGCAGGAGGAAGGGGCGCACCAGGCGGGCCAGCCGGGCCACCGCCTCCCCGTTCTCGGCGTTCTCGCCGTTCTCCACGGCGCGCGCGTGCCGGGCCCGGAAGGACTTGAGCGGGCCCAGCAGTCCGGGTGTCGTCCAGTCGAGCAGCGCCCAGAGTTCGGAGAGGTTGTTCTCGACGGGTGTGCCCGTCAGGGCGACCCGTGCCGGGGTGGGGATCGTCCGCAGGGCCTTGGCCGTCGCCGAGTACGGGTTCTTGACGTGCTGGGCCTCGTCCGCGACGACCATGCCCCACCGCTGCTCGGCCAGCCGTGGCGCCGCCGACCGCATCGTCCCGTACGTGGTGAGGACGAAACCGGCGTCCAGGTCCTCCAGGGTGCGGTCCGGCCCGTGGTAGCGGCGGACCGGGACGCCGGGCGCGAACCGGGTGATCTCCCGCTGCCAGTTGCCCAGCAGGGAGGCCGGGCAGACGACGAGCGTGGGTTCCGTGCGCGCCCGGCGCAGGTGCAGGGCGATCACCGTGACCGTCTTGCCGAGCCCCATGTCGTCGGCGAGGCAGCCGCCGAGGCCGAGGGAGGTCATGAGGTCCAGCCAGGCCAGTCCCCGGAGTTGGTAGTCGCGGAGGACGGCTCGCAGCCCCTCGGGCGGGTCGGCGGGCCGTACCCCCGCCGTCAGCCGGTCCCGCAGCGTCGCCAGCGCACCCACCGGCACCGCCTCCACGGTCTCCCCGTCGACCTCGGCGCTGCCGGTGAGGGCTACGGAGAGCGCGTCCACCGGGTCGAGCAGGCCCAGTTCGCGCTTGCGGGCCTTGCGGACGAGGGCCGGGTCGACCAGCACCCACTGGTCCCTCAGCCGGACGACCGGGCGGTGGGCCTCGGCGAGCGCGTCCATCTCGGACTCGGTGAGGGGGTCGCCGCCGAGCGCCAGCTGCCAACGGAACTGCAGGAGTTCCTCGCCCTCGAAGAAGCCCGTGCCGTCGGTCGCCGAGCCGGGCGCCGGGCGCACCACGGCCGCCGCGCTGAGGTCCTGGGCCAGGTCCCGGGGCCAGTGCACGGCGACCCCGGCCGCGCCGAGCCGGGTGGCCGCGACGCCGAGCAGGTCGGAGAGCTCCTCCTCGGAGAGGGCGAGGACATCGGGCACGTCCTGTTCCGAGAGGCGGTCCAGGGGCGGCCAGACGCGCGCCGCGCGGCGGACGGCCAAGGCGGCGTCCACGCGCGCGCGTGGCCCGAACGCCGCGTCCGCGGTGCCCGCCCACAACGCCCCCGCGTCGGCGACGAGCGTGGGATCGGCGAGGCTGTGCACCTGGACGACGGCCGCGCCGGCCCGCCGCGCACCCTCGCCGTCGTCAAAGAGGTCGTACGCGGAGAGGTCGAGGCGCAGGGAGACGCGTACGCCCGCGTCCATGCCCGCGGCGACCTCGGCCGCCCAGTCGTGCGCCCCGGGCAGCCGCTGCGGGCCGGTGGCCGCGAAGGGCTTCCCTGAGGCGTACGGCGCGGCCGGGGTGCGGGGCAGCGTGTCGGCGACCGCGTCCAGGAAGGACCGCATCAGCGCCTCCGGCTCGGGCAGCCGGAGCGGGCCCTTGCCGGGCAGCGGGACCGCGTGGCCCTCGTACGGGAGCGCCGCGGCCACGGCCCTCAGGTGGGCGATGTCGTCCTGGTCCAGGGGTCCCGCCCGCCAGGCGTCGTGTCCCTCGGCCGTCAGTCCGGGCAGCAGCCGCCCGCGCGCGACCAGCCGCAGCGCGTGCAGCGCGGCGGCGCCCCAGCAGGCCGTGGCGGGATGCGCCGCGGGATCACGGCGGGCGCCGGCCAGCAACGGCAGGGCCTCCCCGACCGGCAGCGACACAGCGGGAACGGTGCCTCTGCGGACGCCGGAGCCGTGCGGTCGTACGACCGTGATCTCCGAGCCGCCGGGCGACGGCAGTGCCCCGCCCGCCGGATCCCAGAACGCCACCCGTCCCTCGCGCGGCAGCGGCGCGGGCAGGAAGACGGCGGCCAGCCGTACGGAAACGGCCCCCGCGTTCGCCCCGTCACCCATACGTCCGGTCACCTCCCACCCTCGTGTCGTGCCAGTCGTTTCAGACGCGTCAGACGTCTGTGCCAGACATCCGTGTCAGACGTCTTCGACTGTACGGGCGGGGTCTGACAATCGGCCCCGACGGCAACGCCGGGGCCGGACGTCAGGGATTCGTCCGCGAGACCACGTACACCATGGGGTGCTCGGAGTTCGACCAGTTCACGACGATGTCCTGGCTCGGCGCCGGGCTCTTCTGCTTGTGCTCCAGGCCGGACCACGGGCCGGGGCCGGTGAAGTCCCAGTCGACGATCCGCTGGTGGTGGGCGCTGATGGTGATGTCGCCGTCCTTGAGGTCGTCCCGGGTGACGCCGACGTTGGCGAGGAACGTGTCCAGGCCCTCGTCGTTGGTGAGGAACTGCGCGTACAGGCGGCTGGTCTTCCAGTTGTTCGTCTCGTAGTAGGCGACGTCGGCCGAGCCCCCGGGGATCGGCACCTGGTAGATGCGGCGCTGGACGCGGGCGGGCCAGGCGTAGGTCAGGCCCCTCGCCGCGTACTTCGCCTGCTTGTCCTCGCCGCTGTCGCGGCTCTGGTTGGCGGAGATCACCAGATAGCCGGCGGGTACGCCGATGAGCAGCACGATGATCAGCAGGGTCAGCGCGCGGCGGCGGATCATGCGGGCCCTGTCCTCGGGCGGGCGCGGCGGCTCGTCGGCCGCTGGGCTCTGGCGCGACAGCGAGGCGGTCATACGGACCCCTGACCGGCGCGGCGGGCCTCCGCGTACCGCTCATAGCGCTCGTACCGTTCGACGCGGCGCCGTTTGGCCCGGCGGAAGCGGCGGGCGACCAGGCGGGCGAGGTCGGCGGCGCCCACCATGCCGGCCTCGGGGCCCAGCTGGGCGCGGGCGATGCGGGCCTCGGGGCGGTAGCCGCGGCCGGTGAGGTGGCGCTTGAAGGCGTCCCGGGCCGGGCCGATGAGCAGGTCGTCGGCGGCCGAGACACCGCCGCCGATGACGAAGCAGGACGGGTCGAGGGCGGCGGCGAGGTTGGCGATGCCGACGCCGAGCCACTGGCCGATGTCCTGGAGCAGCTCGATGCACATCGCGTCGCCGTCGCGGGCCAGCTCGGTGATCATCGGGCCGGTGATGTCGGAGATGTTGCCCTTGACGTGCTCGATGATCCCGTACGCCACCGGGGAGTCCGCGGCGGCGAGTTCGCGGGCCTCGCGGACGAGGGCGTTCCCGGAGCTGTACTGCTCCCAGCAGCCGCGGTTGCCGCAGGGGCAGCGGTGGCCGCCGGGCACGACCTGCATATGGCCGAACTCGCCCGCGACACCGTACTTGCCGCGCTTGACCTGGCCGTCCTCCAGGATCGCGCCGCCGATGCCGGTGCCCAGCGTGATCATGACGAGGTGGTCCTCGCCGCGTCCGGCGCCGAAGCGCCACTCGGCCCAGGCGGCGGCGTTGGCGTCGTTGTCGACCAGCACGGGCACGGCGAGGCGTCCCGCGAGGCGGTCGCGCAGCGGCTCGTTGCGCCAGGAGAGGTGGGGGGCGAACAGGACGCGGCTGCGGTCCGCGTCGACCCAGCCGGCCGCGCCGATGCCGACCGCGTGTACGTCGTGCCGGTCGGAGAGGTCCAGGACCAGCTCGACGATGGTGTCCTCGACGACCTTGGGGCTCTTGGACTTTTCGGGCGTCTCCGTGCGGAGCTTCTCCAGGATGTTGCCGTCGGCGTCGACGACGCCGGCCATCACCTTCGTACCGCCGATGTCGATGCCGACCGTGGGGACGCGGGGCGCCGTCAGATGGGAACGGCGCTCCCGGGTGCCCACGGTCCGCAGGATGGTGGGCCGCCCCGATCCGATGGGGGCGCCGCCCGCCGCTCGAGCGGAGCCGAGAGCTCGGGGGAGCGCGAGGTCGCGGTAGGTGCTCATCGGGCCGATTCTGCCTCACGCGCGGGTGGCCCCGCATGGCGGCGCCCCCGAGGGCCCGCCTTCACCCACGCCTTCATCGATGTAGTACTGACATAGGACATAGACATAGAAATGGACATAGATCTGACATACGAGAAGCCGGTACGACTCAGGGCCGCACCAGCAGCTGGAACTCGAAGGCGTACCGCGAGGCGCGGTAGATGTGGCTGCCGTACTCGACGGCGCGGCCGGTGTCGTCGTACGCCGTGCGCTGCATGGTGAGCAGGGCGGTGCACTCAGGTTCTTGGAGTCGCTCGGCCTCCTCCGGCGTGGCGTTGCGGGCGCCGATGGACTGGCGGGCGCTGTGCAGGGTGATGCCGACGGTGCGGAGCATGCGGTAGAGGCCGGTGACCTCCAGCCGGGCGGTGTCGATGTCCAGCAGGCCCTCGGGGATGTAGTTGCACAGGGCCGCGACGGGTTCGCCGTGGGCGAGGCGCAGCCGGTCGACGCGGTGCACCCCGCTGCCCTCGGCGATGCCCAGGGCGGCGGCGACCTCGGCGGAGGCCGGTTCGACCTCGTTGTGCAGCACCCGGGTCGCGGGGTTCTGGCCGGCGGCCTCCAGGTCGTCGTAGAGGCTGCTGAGTTCGAGCGGGCGCTTGACCTGGCTGTGGACCACCTGCGTGCCCACGCCGCGGCGGCGGACCAGCAGGCCCTTGTCGACCAGTGACTGGATGGCCTGGCGGACCGTGGGGCGGGACAGGCCGAGGCGTCCCGCGAGCTCGATCTCGTTGCCCAGCAGGCTGCCGGGGGCCAGCACGCCGTGCTCGATCGCGGACTCCAGCTGCTGCGCGAACTGGTAGTACAGCGGGACGGGGCTGCTGCGATCGAGGGTGAAGTCGAGGCCAGTGGGTACGGAGGTCGTCACGGTTCGAGAGTAACCAGTGGTTCGGTTGGCAGGAACCCTTGTCATCACATTGTCCTGACAATCGGTCTTGGCGGTGGCCGCCGCGGGAGGGCATGAGCGCTCCCCTTGGCGGCCACCGCCGGCAGCCGGGAGTGGCTCAGGAGTTGCTGGGGAAGCCGAGGTTGATGCCACTGTCGGCCGGGTCCGGCCAGCGGGTGGTGATCACCTTGCCCTGGGTGTAGAAGGCGATGCCGTCGTTGCCGTAGACGTGCAGGTCGCCGAAGAGGGAGTCCTTCCAGCCACCGAAGGAGTGGTAGCCGACGGGCACCGGGATCGGCACGTTCACGCCGACCATGCCCGCCTGGACCTCCAGCTGGAAGCGGCGGGCCGCGCCGCCGTCGCGGGTGAAGATCGCGGTGCCGTTGCCCCAGCGGGAGCTGTTGATCAGCTTGATGGCTTCCTCGTACGTGTCGGCGCGCACCACGCACAGGACAGGGCCGAAGATCTCGTCCTTGTACGCGTCCGCCGTCACCGGAACCCTGTCGAGCAGCGAGACACCGAGGAAGAAGCCGTCAGCGCATTCGGGGTGGTCGTCCACCGTGTAGCCGGTGCCGTCGACCACGACCTCGGCGCCCTGGGCGGCCGCACCGGAGACGTACGACGCCACCTTGTCGCGGTGCTCGCGCGTGATCAGCGGGCCCATCTCGGAGGCCGGGTCGTCGCCGGGGCCGATGCGCAGGCCCTTGGCGCGCTCGGCGATCTTGCCGACCAGCTCGTCGCCGGTCTCGCCGACCGCGACGACGACGGACACGGCCATGCAGCGCTCGCCCGCCGAGCCGTACGCGGCGTTGATGGCCTGGTCGGCGGCGAAGTCGAGGTCGGCGTCGGGGAGGACGAGCATGTGGTTCTTGGCGCCGCCGAGGGCCTGTACGCGCTTGTCGTGCTCGACGGCCTTCAGCTGGATGTACTTGGCGATCGGGGTGGAGCCGACGAAGGAGACCGCGGCGATGTCCGGGTGCTCCAGGAGGCGGTCCACGGCCACCTTGTCACCCTGCACGATGTTGAACACGCCGTCCGGCAGCCCGGCCTCGGACAGCAGCTCGGCCAGGCGGTACGAGGCCGACGGGTCCTTCTCGCTCGGCTTGAGCACGAAGGTGTTGCCGCAGGCGATGGCCAGCGGGAACATCCACATCGGCACCATGGCCGGGAAGTTGAACGGCGTGATGCCCGCGACGACGCCGAGCGGCTGGCGGATCGAGGCGACGTCGACCCGGGTCGAGACCTGCGTCGACAGCTCGCCCTTGAGCTGCACGCTGATCCCGCAGGCCAGCTCCACGATCTCCAGGCCGCGCGCGACCTCACCGAGCGCGTCCGAGTGGACCTTGCCGTGTTCGGCGCTGATCAGCGCGGCGATCTCGTCACGGTGGGCGTCGAGCAGCTCACGGAACTTGAACAGCACGGCCGTGCGCTTGGCCAGCGAGGCGCTGCCCCAGCTCTCGAAGGCGGCCTTGGCGTCGGCGACCGCGGCGTCGACCTCGTCGACGGTGGCGAAGCCGACCTGCTTCTCCTGGGCGCCGGTGGCCGGGTTGTAGACGGGGCCGAAGCGCCCGGAGGCGGACTCGACGGGCTTGCCGCCGATCCAGTGGGTGATGGTCTTCATGGTGCGGGGGGCCTTCCTGAACGGGGAGCGGGGAGCGGGGCGTCAGAGGAGGTGGCGTCGGCGGTCGGCGACGTTGCGGTCGTACCTCTCGCGGGCCTCGACGGCGGCCGCGCGGGAGGCGGTCTCGGCGACCGGCACGTCCCACCAGGCCTCGGCCGGGGGTGCGGTGGGCGTCGGGTCGGTCTCGACGTACACGCAGGTCGGCCGGTCGGAGGCGCGCGCTTCGGCGAGGGCGTCGCGCAGTTCCCGTACGGTCTTGGCGCGCAGGACGTCCATGCCGAGGCTGGCGGCGTTGGCGGCGAGGTCGACCGGGAGCGGGGCTCCGGTGAAGGTGCCGTCGGCAGCGCGGTAGCGGTAGGCGGTGCCGAAGCGCTCGCCGCCGGTCTCCTCGGAGAGGCCGCCGATGGAGGCGTAGCCGTGGTTCTGGATGAGGACCAGGTTGACGGGCAGGCCCTCCTGGACGGCGGTGACGATCTCCGTCGGCATCATCAGATACGTGCCGTCGCCGACCAGCGACCAGACCGGCGTGCCGGGGGCGGCCTGCTGGACGCCGATGCCGGCGGGGATCTCGTAGCCCATGCAGGAGTAGCCGTACTCCAGGTGGTACTGGCGCGGAGAGCGGGCGCGCCACAGCTTGTGCAGGTCGCCGGGGAGCGAGCCGGCCGCGTTGATGACCACGTCGTCGTCGCCGACCACGGAGTCCAGGGCACCGAGGACCTGGGTCTGGGTGGGGACGGCGGAGTCGTCGCCCCGGTAGGCGGCCTCGACGACCGCCTCCCAGCGCTCCTTGCCCGCGCGGTACTCGGCCTCGTACGCCGCGTCCACGCGATGGCCTGACAGCCCCTCTGCGAGCGCCTCCAGGCCCGCCCTCGCATCCGCCACCAGCGTGCGCGCGGCGAGCTTGTGGGCGTCGAAGGCGGCGATGTTGAGGTTGACGAAGCGGACGCCGGGGGCCTGGAACAGCGTGTTGGAGGCGGTGGTGAAGTCGGTGTACCGGGTGCCGACGCCGATGATCAGGTCGGCGGTGCGGGCGATGTCGTCGCAGACGGCTGTGCCGGTGTGGCCGATGCCGCCGAGGTCGGCGGGGTGGCCGTGGCGCAGGGAGCCCTTGCCCGCCTGGGTGGAGGCGACCGGGATGCCGGTGGCGTCGGCCAGGGCCTTCAGCGCGTCCTCGGCCTCGCTGTGGTGGACGCCGCCGCCCGCGACGATCAGGGGGCGCTCGGCGGCGCGGATCGCCCGGACGGCCTCGGCCAGCTCGACCGGGTCGGGCACGGGACGCCGTACCCGCCAGACGCGCTCGGCGAAGAACTCCTCCGGCCAGTCGAAGCCTTCCGCCTGCACGTCCTGCGGCATGGCGAGCGTGACGGCGCCGGTCTCGGCCGGGTCGGTGAGCACGCGCATCGCTTGAAGGGCCGACGGGATCAGCATCTCCGGGCGGGTGATCCGGTCGAAGTACCTCGACACGGGGCGCAGGGTGTCGTTGACGGAGACGTCGGCCTCGGTCGGGTGCTCCAGCTGCTGGAGCAGCGGGTCGGCCGGGCGGGTCGCGAAGTAGTCGCCGGGGAGGAGGAGCACGGGCAGGCGGTTGACGGTGGCCAGGGCGGCGCCGGTGACCAGGTTGGTGGCGCCGGGGCCGATGGACGTGGTGACCGCCTGCGCGGAGAGCCGGTTGAGCTGGCGGGCGTAGCCGACCGCCGCGTGCACCATGGACTGCTCGTTGCGGCCCTGGTGGAACGGCATGGTGTCCTCGCCGGCCTCCAGCAGAGCCTGGCCGATGCCCGCCACATTGCCGTGGCCGAAGATGCCCCAGGTGCCGGCGATCAGCCGGTGGCGCACGCCGTCGCGCTCGCTGAACTGCGCGGACAGGAACCGCACCAGTGCCTGCGCGACGGTCAGGCGGCGGGTGGTGGTGCTCATCGGGACCTCTCGGGTGCGGTGTAGAGGGGCAGGCGGGGGTCGACCGGCTGCTCGGGCCAGGTGTCGCGGATCCAGCCGTGGTCGGGGTGGTCGCAGATCAGCCAGGCGCGGTCGGGGTCGGGACCCGCCATGACGTTGAGGTAGTACATGTGGTGGCCCGGCGTGGCCATGGACGGGCCGTGCCAGCCGTCGGGGATGAGGACGACGTCGCCGTCGCGCACCTCGGCCAGGACGTCGGTGCCCGCGCCGTGGCCGGAGGGCGAGACCCGCTGGTAGCCGAGGCCGGGGGTGCCCTCGTGGGCGGCGAACTCGAAGTAGTAGATCTCCTCCAGCTCGGACTCCTCGCCGGGCCGGTGCTCGTCGTGCTTGTGCGGCGGGAAGGAGGACCAGTTGCCGCCCGGGGTGATCACCTCGACGGCGATCAGCTTGTCGCACTCGAAGACCCCTGCCGCGCCGAAGTTGTTGACCTGGCGGGAGCAGGTGCCGGTGCCGCGCAGCTCGACCGGGACGGAGGAGGCGGGGCCATAGCGGGCGGGCAGCCGGCGGTTGCAGCGGGCGCCGGTGAGCGCGTAGCGTCCGCCGGCCCGCGTCGCGATCGAGACCTGGGCGTCCCGGGGCACGTACGCGAAGTCGGTGACGCCGCTGAAGACGCTCTCGCGGCCGGCCAGCCGGAACGTGTCGCCGCCGACGGCCACGGTGCAGGAGCCCGCCAGCGGCAGCACGATCCACTCGCTGTCGCCGGTGTCGAAGGTGTGCCGGCCGCCGGGCGGCAGTTCGAGTACGCGGAGGCTGGAGTAGCCCCAGCCGGCCGACTCGGGAGTGACGTTCACGGCGTAGGCGTCGCCGGTGGCCTTGCCCGCGGGCAGGTGGTGCGAGGTGGTCATGAGGCCTTCCTTCCAAGCGGTGTCAGAGCAGGCCGACCGCGGTGTCGACCGCGGTCTCCACAGTGCCTTCGGCGGGGTAGAGCAGGGACCGGCCGACGACCATGCCCTGCACGGTGGGCAGCCGCAGGGCCTTGCGCCACCTCTCGTACGCGCCTTCCTGGTCCTCGCCGACCTCGCCGCCCAGGAGGACGGCGGGCAGGGTGGAGGTCTCCAGCACCGCGGCCATGTCGTCGGGGTCGCTGGTGACCGGCAGTTTCAGCCAGGTGTAGGCGGATGTGCCGCCAAGGCCGGAGGCGATCGCGATGGACTTGGTGACGGCCTCGGCGCTCAGGTCGTTGCGGACCTTGCCCTCGGTCCGGCGCGATATGAACGGCTCGACGAACAAGGGGAGCCGGCGGGCCGCCATGTCGTCGATCGCGCGGGCCGCGGAGTACAGGGTCCGAAGGGAGCCGGGGTCGTCGTAGTCGATGCGCAGCAGCAGCTTTCCGGCGTCGAAGCGGAGCCGCTCGATGTCCTCGGCGCGGTGGCCGGTGAAGCGGTCGTCCATCTCGAAGGAGGCGCCGGCCAGCCCGCCGCGGTTCAGGGAGCCCATGACCACCTTGTTGTCGAGGACGCCCAGGAGCAGCAGGTCCTCCAGGATGTCGGCGGTGGCGAGCACCCCGTCGACGCCGGGCCGCGACAGCGCGATGCACAGACGCTCCAGCAGATCGGCGCGGTTCGCCATGGCCAGGCGGTGGTCGCCGACGCCGAGCGCGCCGCGGGCGGGGTGGTCGGCGGCCACGATCATCAGTCGGCCGCTCTCACCGACCAGCGGTCTGCGGACCCGGCGGGCGGCCGCTTCGGCGATGGCCTCCGGGTGCCGGGCGCGCACCGTGACGAGGTCGGGGATGCTGATGCTCAAGTCAGGCTCCGTTCAGGGGATGGCGTCGGTCAGCCGCGCGCGAGGAGGTCCGCGACCTCGGACTCGGTGGGCATCGCGGAGGAGCAGGCGAGCCGGGAGGCGACGAGCGCGCCGGCCGCGTTGGCGTACCGGATGGTCTTCTCCAGCTCCCATCCGCCGAGCAGGCCGTGGCACAGGGAGCCGCCGAACGCGTCGCCCGCGCCGAGGCCGTTGACGACCTCCACCGGCACCGGGGGGACCTCGGCGACGGTGCCGTCACGGTGCACGGCGAGGACACCCTTGGGGCCCTGTTTGACGACGGCCAGTTCCACCCCGGCGTCGAGCAACGCCTGGGCACAGGCCTGCGGTTCGCGGACGCCGGTGGCGATCTCGCACTCGTCGAGGTTGCCCACGGCGACCGTGACATGGCGCAGGGCCTCGGCGTAGTACGGGCGGGCGGCGTCGGGATCACGCCAGAACATGGGGCGCCAGTCCAGGTCGAAGACCGTCGTGGCAGACTTGGCGCGCGCTTTCAGGGCGGCCAGGGTGGCCGACCGGCTGGGCTCTTCGCTCAGGCCGGTTCCGGTGATCCAGAAGATGCGGGCCGAGCGGATGGCGAAGAAGTCGAGTTCGTCGGTCTGGATCTCCAGATCCGGCGCCTTCGGTTGACGGTAGAAGTAGAGCGGGAAGTCGTCCGGAGGGAAGATCTCGCAGAAGGTGATCGGAGTGGGGTACGCGTCGACGGGCGTGACGAAGCGGTCGTCGACGCCGAACGCCTTGAGCTCTGCGTGCAGATACGTCCCGAAGGGGTCCCGTCCGGTGCGGGTGATCACCGCGGTGTTACGGCCCAGCCGGGCGGCGGCGACCGCTACGTTGGCCGCGGAACCACCGAGGAACTTGCCGAAGGACTCCACCTGCGGCAGCCCCACCCCCGTCTGCAGAGGGTAGAGATCGACGCCGATGCGTCCCATCGTGATGAGGTCGAAGGGTTCAGCGGACCCAGGCATGCGTGTCGCTCCTGATGCGGGGGATCGGGCTTCAGGTGCCCGGTGTCTCCTAGGTGTAAAGCCCACAGGAACTCCGTGTCAAGCGTTTGTACTGACATTAGGACCTGCTCGTGAAATGATGTCTTAACAAAGTATTGACAGGCGGGGGCAGCAGGAGCTTTGATCCCGTCCCAACGAAACAGCCGCGTCACCGGCATACGCCCGGGCTCCCGTCCGGGTCCCACGGGTCTCGTGCCCGGCACAGTCCCACCCCTTTCCCCCCAGGTCGCACAGTGAGGTGCAAGGAAAGATGGACCGCAGGTTTCACCCCCGTTCCCGCAGATTCGCACCGATCGTCGCCATGGCCGCGGCGTCCGCGCTCTTCATAGCCGGTTGCTCCAGCAGCTCCGGCGGCAAGGACTCCGAGGAGGAGACCGGAGGCACCGCGGCAGCGGGGCAGGCCGACACTCCCCGCATGAAGGTCGCGATGATCACCCACGCGGCCCCCGGCGACACCTTCTGGGACCTCATCCGCAAGGGCGCCGAGGCCGCCGCCGCGAAGGACAACGTCGAGCTGATCTACTCCAGCGCCCCCGAGGCGTCCGACCAGGCCAACCTCGTCCAGAACGCGATCGACCAGAAGGTCGACGGCATCGCCGTCACCCTGGCGAAGCCGGACGCGATGAAGAGCGCGGTCACCAAGGCCATCGACGCCGGCATCCCCGTGGTCGGTTTCAACGGCGGCATCGACGACTGGAGGGACCAGGGCCTGCTCGAGTACTTCGGTCAGGACGAGACCGTCGCCGGCGAGGCCTTCGGCAACAAGCTCAACGACCTCGGCGCCAAGAACGCCGTCTGCGTGATCCAGGAACAGGGTCACGTCGCACTGGAGGCCCGCTGCGCCGGTGTGAAGAAGACCTTCGAGGGCGAGACGCAGAACCTGTACGTCAACGGCACCGACATGCCGTCCGTGCAGTCCACCATCACCGCCAAGCTCCAGCAGGACAGCTCGATCGACTACGTGGTCACGCTCGGCGCCCCGTTCGCACTGACCGCTGTGAAGTCGGCGAGCGACGCGGGCAGCAAGGCCAGTGTCGCGACCTTCGACCTCAACAAGGACCTGGTCGGGGCCATCGAGGACGGCGACATCAAGTTCGCCGTCGACCAGCAGCCCTATCTGCAGGGCTACCTGTCGGTCGACGGGCTCTGGCTCTACAAGAACAACGGCAACTACAGCGGCGGCGGCGAGGCCCCGGTGCTGACCGGCCCGGCCTTCGTCGACGAGTCCAACATCGAGGACATCGCCAAGTTCGCCGCGAAGGGCACCCGGTGATTCCCATGACCCAGCAGGCTGCGCCGGCGGTGACCTCACCGCCGGCCTCCGGCCCCCAGCAGACCGACGGGCGCACGGCGCAGCGCCCCCTGTGGCTGAAGCTGCTCGCCCGGCCCGAGGTCGGTGTCTTCCTCGGCGCCGTCGCGGTGTTCGTCTTCTTCCTCGTCATGGCGCCGCCGGTCCGTCAGGCCGACTCCATGGCCACCATCCTGTACCAGTCCTCGACCATCGGGATCATGGCCCTGCCCGTGGCCCTGCTGATGATCGGCGGCGAGTTCGACCTGTCGTCCGGTGTCGCCGTGATCACCTCGGCGCTCACCGCCAGCATGACCAGCTACCAGCTGACCATGAACGTGTGGGTGGGCGTGATCGTCGCGCTCGCAGTGTCGCTCGGGATCGGCTTCCTCAACGGCTGGATGCTGGTCCGCACCGGGCTGCCGAGCTTCCTGATCACACTCGGCATGTTCCTCATCCTGCAGGGCGTCAACCTCGCCGTGACCAAGCTGGTCACCGGCAACGTCGCGACCGACAACATCAGCGACATGGACAGCTTCGACCAGGCCAAGGCGCTCTTCGCGTCGTCCTTCAACATCGGTGACGTCCAGGTGAAGATCACCATCCTGTGGTGGATCGCCTTCGCCGCCCTGGCGACCTGGGTGCTGCTGCGCACCAAGTACGGCAACTGGATCTTCGCGGTCGGCGGCAACAAGGACAGCGCCCGCGCGGTCGGCGTGCCGGTGGCCTTCACCAAGATCACGCTGTTCATGGCCGTGGGCTTCGGCGCCTGGTTCGTCGGCATGCACCAGCTGTTCGCCTTCAACACCGTGCAGTCCGGCGGAGGCGTCGGCAACGAGCTGATCTACATCGCCGCGGCGGTGATCGGCGGCTGCCTGCTGACCGGCGGCTACGGTTCCGCGATCGGCCCCGTCTTCGGCGCCTTCATGTTCGGCATGGTGCAGCAGGGCATCGTCTACGCCAACTGGAACCCCGACTGGTTCTTCGCCTTCCTCGGTGTGATGCTGCTCGGCGCCACCCTCGTCAATCTGTGGGTCCGCCGCACGGCGACCCGGAGGTGATCTGATCCCATGACAACCAACGGATCCTCGCCCAACGGGGCGACCGTCAAGGACGCCGCGCCCGTCGTCAAGGACAAGCCCATCGTCGAACTGCGCGGCGCGGGCAAGGCGTACGGCAACATCCGTGCCCTGCACGGCGTGGACCTGGCCGTCAGCCCCCACCAGGTGACCTGCGTCCTGGGCGACAACGGCGCCGGCAAGTCCACCCTCATCAAGATCATCGCCGGGTTGCACCAGCACACCGAGGGCGAGTTCCTCGTCGACGGCGAACCGGTGCACTTCTCCACCCCCCGCGAGGCCCTCGACCGCGGCATCGCCACCGTCTACCAGGACCTCGCCACCGTGCCCCTGATGCCGGTCTGGCGCAACTTCTTCCTCGGCTCCGAGATGACCAAGGGCCCCTGGCCCGTCCGCCGCCTCGACATCGAGAGGATGAAGAAGACCGCGGACGAAGAACTGCGCAACATGGGCATCGTCCTGGACGACCTGGAACAGCCCATCGGCACCCTCTCCGGCGGCCAGCGCCAGTCCGTGGCCATCGCCCGCGCCGTCTACTTCGGCGCCCGCGTCCTCATCCTCGACGAGCCCACCGCCGCCCTCGGCGTCAAGCAGTCCGGCGTCGTGCTGAAGTACATCGCCGCCGCCCGCGACCGCGGTCTCGGCGTCATCTTCATCACCCACAACCCCCACCACGCCTACATGGTCGGCGACCACTTCAGCGTGCTGCGCCTGGGCACCATGGAACTGTCCGCAGACCGCAGCGAGGTCAGCCTCGAAGAGCTGACCAACCACATGGCCGGCGGCGCCGAACTCGCCGCGCTCAAGCACGAGCTGGCACAAGTCAGCGGCGTGGACATCGAGGAACTCCCCGAAGAGGAGGACCTCACCGCGCCCGTGGCGGCCCCCTCCGAAGGGAACTGACGACATGGCAACTCCCCTGGACCGCATCCGGGTCGGCTCGGCCCCCGACTCCTGGGGCGTCTGGTTCCCCGACGACCCGCAGCAGGTGCCCTGGGAACGGTTCCTGGACGAGGTCACCGAGTCCGGCTACAAGTGGATCGAGCTCGGCCCTTACGGCTACCTGCCCACCGACCCGGCCCGCCTCACCGACGAGGTGACCGAGCGGGGCCTGAAGGTCTCCGCGGGCACGATCTTCTGCGGCCTGCACCGAGGCCCGTCCGAATGGGACTCCACCTGGGAGCAGGTCAGCAGGGTCGCCGCGCTCACCCAGGCCATGGACGCCAAGCACCTGGTCGTCATCCCGTCCTTCTGGCGCGACGACAAGACCGCCGAGATCATCGAGCCGCCGGAGCTCACCACCGAGCAGTGGGGCCACCTCACTTCGGGCATGGAACGGCTCGGCCGCCGGGTCAAGGAGACATACGGCCTCGACATCGTGGTCCACCCGCACGCGGACACCCACATCGACACCGAGGAACACGTCGAGCACTTCCTCGACTCCACCGACTCCGGCCTGGTCAACCTGTGCCTGGACACCGGGCACTACGCCTACTGCGGCGGCGACAGCGTCAAGCTGATCGAGACGTACGGCGAGCGCATCGGCTATCTGCACCTCAAGCAGGTCGACCCTGAGATCCTCGCGGACGTCGTCAAGAACGGGGTCCCGTTCGGCCCCGCCGTCCAGCGCGGCGTGATGTGCGAACCCCCGGGGGGCGTACCGGAGTTGGAGCCGGTCCTGGCCGCCGCCCAGGGCCTGGGCGTGGACCTGTTCGCCATCGTCGAGCAGGACATGTACCCGTGCGAGCCGGACAAGCCGCTGCCCATCGCCGTACGCACCCGCAACTTCCTCCGCTCCTGCGGCGCCTGAACCACTCGAAGGGACGACCACCCACCATGACTCAGCGCGGAACGCTCGGGATCGCCGTCATCGGCACCGGCCGGATGGGGGCCGACCACGTACGCCGCATCGACGAGGTGATCAGCGGGGCACGTGTGGCCGCCGTCGTGGACATCGACGCGGAGCGGGCCAAGCAGCTCGCGGCGGACATCGACGGCTGCACGGCCTACAACGATCCGGTCGCCGCGATGGCCGCGGACGACGTCGACGCCGTCGTCATCGCCTCACCGGGCCCCGCCCACGAGGCGGCGCTGCTCACGGCCTTCGAGCACGACCTGCCCGTACTGTGCGAGAAGCCGCTCACCCCGGACGCGGCCTCGGCACTGCGTGTCCTGGAGGCCGAGCAGAAGGTGGGCCACCGCCTGGTCCAGGTGGGCTTCATGCGGCGCTACGACGCCGAGTACATGAAGCTCAAGGCGCTGCTGGACAGCGGGCAGCTGGGCCGGCCGCTGATGCTGCACAACCGGCACCGCAACGCGACCCTCCCGGTGCCCGGCTTCACCAGCGAGATGCTCATCAACGACGCCGTCGTGCATGAGATGGACATCACCAGGTGGCTGCTGGACCAGGAGATCACCGCGGTCACCGTGATGAAGCCCAGGCCGTCGTCCAACGCGCCCGAGGGCCTCCAGGACCCGCAGTTCGTCATCTTCGAGACCGATGGCGGCGCGCTCGTCGACGTCGAGATCAACGTCAACTGCGGCTTCGGCTACCAGGTGAAGGCCGAGGCGGTCTGCGAGCGCGGCACCGCCCGCATCGGCGAGGAGCAGTCCCTGGTCACCGACATGGCGGGCCGCTGGGGCGGCACCATCGCCCCGGACTTCGTGGAACGCTTCGCCGACGCCTACGACCGAGAGGTGCAGGCCTGGGTGGACGCCACCCTGCGCGGCGAGGTCACCGGTCCCGGCTGCTGGGACGGGTACGCCGCGGCGGCCGTCGCCGAGGCGGGGGTTCGGGCCCAGGCCGAGGGCCGCCGGATCGAAGTCGAGCTGGTCGAACGGCCCGCCCTGTACCGCTGACAGCCCTCTGTCTCCATCCCCCGGGGTGCCCGCTGCCGACAGGCGTGCGCGTGCGGCCGCGCGCGGCTCGGACTCAGGGACGCACCAGCAGCTGGAACTCGAACGAATAGCGTGAGGCCCGGTAGGTGTGGGTGCCGAACTCGACCGCGCGGCCGGTGTCGTCGAAGGTCGTGCGCTGCATGGTGAGCAGCGGCGCCCCCTCGGGCTCCCCGAGTCGCTCCCCCTCGACGAGGGTCGCGGCGCGCGCCCCGATGGACTGGCGGGCGCTGTGCAGGGTGATGCCGGCGGCCCTCATCAGCCGGTAGAGGCCGGTCGCCTCCAGTCGCTCCGTCTCCAGGTCGAGCAGGCCGGTGGGCAGGAAGTTGCAGAGGTACGCCATCGGCTCGCCGTGCGCCAGGCGCAGCCGCTCGACCCGGTGCACCTCGCTGCCCTCGGTCACCGCGAGCGCGGCCGCGACCTCGGCGGAGGCGGGTACGAAGGTGTTCGTCAGGACGCTGGTGGTGGGGCGCTGGCCCGCCGCCTCCAGGTCGTCGTAGAGGCTGCTGAGCTCCAGCGGGCGTTTGACCTGGCTGTGCACGACCTGGGTGCCGACGCCTCTGCGGCGCACCAGCAGTCCCTTGTCCACGAGGGACTGGATGGCCTGCCGGACGGTCGGCCGGGACAGGCCGAGGCGCCCCGCGAGCTCGATCTCATTGCCCAGCAGGCTGCCCGGGGTCAGCGTGCCGTGCTCGATGGCGGCCTCCAGCTGCTGGGACAACTGGAAGTACAGCGGCACGGGGCTGCTCCGGTCGACGCTGAGCTGGAGCGACACGGTCGGTTCCACATCTGGTTTCGGCACGGGCCGAGCGTAGCTGCGGTGCTTGTTGACGGGAAGTTGAAGTTCGATTGTCCAGACAAACCATTGACATGGTGGTAGGTGCGACCTCAGTTTGTTTCCATGCGCATCGGACTCATCGGAGCAGGTCGTATCGGTACCTTTCACGCGACCACGCTCAGCCGTCACCGTGACGTCGGCTCCCTCATCGTCACGGACGTCGACACCTCGCGGGCCCATGATCTCGCGGACCGTCTGGGCGAGACGGTGGCACCCGGAGTGGACGAGATCTTCACCTGGGGAGTGGACGCCGTGATCATCACGACGGCGACCGCGGCCCACGCCGAACTGATCGGTCGGGCAGCGCGCTCCGGGCTCCCCGTCTTCTGCGAGAAGCCCATCGCGGTGGACCTGCCGGGCACGCTGCACGCGCTCTCGGAGGTCGACGCGGCCGGGACCGTGCTCCAGATGGGCTTCCAGCGGCGCTTCGACGCGGGGTACGTGGCCGCGCGCGAGGTCGTACGCTCCGGCCGGCTCGGGCGGCTGCACACGGTGCGGGCGATGACGGCGGACCAGTCTCCGCCGCCGGCCGCGTATCTGCCGGTGTCCGGCGGGATCTACCGGGACTGTCTGGTGCACGACTTCGACATCGTGCGGTGGGTGACGGGGCGGGAGGTCGCGGAGGTGTACGCCACCGGGGCCGATGCCGGGCCGTCGATGTTCCGTGAGGCGCATGACGTCGATACGGCCGTGGCGGTACTGACGCTGGAGGACGGGACGCTGGTGACGGCGACGGCCGCGCGGTTGAACGGGGCCGGGTACGACGTGCGGATGGAGCTGGCGGGTGAGCTCGACACGGTGGGGGTCGGGCTGGACGACCGGACTCCGATCGCGTCCACGGAGCCGGCCGGGCCGCCGGCGGCGGACAAGCCCTGGACCGGGTTCCTGGAGCGGTTCGGGCCCGCGTACGAGGCGGAGCTCGCTGCCTTCGTCGAGGTCGTCCGTGGGGAGCGGGCCAACCCCTGCGACGGGCGCGAGGCCCTCCAGGCTCTGCGTGTCGCCGAGGCCTGCGAGCTGTCGCGGCGGGAGCGGCGGCCCGTGAACCTGGGCGAGATCGCGGGCGGCCGCGACTGACCCCTTCCGGGGCGCGCCGATTTCCCTTCGGCGGGGGCGAGGACAGGTTCACCACCGCACCGGCAGGCTCCGCACGCCCCGCATCAGCATCCCCGGAAGCCACTCCCCCGCAGGCCCGTCAAGGGCAAGCGCCGGGCACCGCTCCAGCAGCGTACGTATCGCGACCCGCCCCTCCAGCCGAGCCAGCGGAGCGCCGAGGCAGTAGTGGATGCCGTGGCCGAAGGCGAGGTGCCCACGGGGATCGCGGCGGATGTCGAAGCGGTCGGGGGCGGGGTAGCGGCCGGCGTCACGGTCGGCCGCCGTGAGGCCGACCATCACCGAGTCACCCGCCGAAATCTCGACACCTCCGATCGACAGCGGCTCGGCCGCGTACCGGAACGTCGCGTTCTCCACCGGACCCTCGTACCGCAGCATCTCCTCCACGGCACCGTCCATCAGCCCCATGTCGCCGCGCAGCGCGGCGAGTTGGTCGGGGTGAGTGAGGAGCGCACGCATCCCGCCCGCGATGAGGTTGACCGTCGTCTCGTGCCCGGCGATGAGGAGGATGAAGGCCATACCCCGCAGCTCGTCCGCCGACAGCCGGTCGCCGTCCTCGTCCCTCGTACGGATCAGATCACTCAGCAGATCGTCGGCGGGCGCGGAACGCCGCTTTTCCTCGATCAAGTCGCCGAGATACGCGGCAAGTTGCACGAACGCGTCGTACTCGCTCTGCGAACTGCTCGGCGCCACCGCCTCCGTCGACATCTTGCGAAACGCCACCCGGTCCATCTCCGGCACCCCGAGCAGCTCGCAGATGACGGTGAGCGGCAGCGGATACGCGAACGACTCCACGAGATCGGCACGCCCCCGCGGCAGCATCTCGTCGAGGAGCGCATCGGTGATCTCCTGGACCCGTGCCCGCAGCCCTTCCACCCGCCGCGCGGTGAACTCCCTGGCGACCAGCTTCCGCAGCCGCGTGTGCTCCGGCGGATCGGCGAGCAGCAGATACCTCCCGATCAGATCCTCGTCCAGGAACGTGACCCCGATCTTCGAGGCGTCCTTGGCCAGCCGCGGGTCGGCGAGCGCCTCCCGTGCCTCCTCGTACCCGACGACCAGCCAGACCTCGTGGTGCGCGTCCGACCGCGGCGGCCGCACCCTGTGCACCGGTCCGAGCGCGCGCAGCTCGGCGTAGACGGGATGCGGGTCCTCGGTGAACCCCGCCCCGTACTCCCCCAGGTCGATCACACGCGCGTTCGACTTCTCGGTGCCCATCGTCTCTCCCACAGGCTCCCCCATCTGCCCCTCCCCATCAGTTCCCCTTCAGCCGTACAACGTCCGAGTCCCCCACTCCGTGCCCTGCGCCTACAGCCCGTCCCCCTCCAGCAACCCTGCGTCGTACGCCAACAACGCGATCTGCACCCGGTTGTTGAATCCGAGCTTGGCCAGGATGCGGGACACATGGGCCTTGACCGTGGCGACGCTCATGTACAGCTCCGCGGCGATCTCGGCATTCGAGGCGCCCCGGCCGACGGCGACGGCAACCTCGCGTTCACGGTCGTTGAGGGCTGCGACACGGGACCGGGCGGACGTACGGCGGGTGTCGGGGCCGGAGCCGGCGGCGTGGGCCATGAGCTGGCGGGTGACCGTGGGTGAGAGGACCGGGTCGCCGGCCGCGACCCTGCGTACCGCCTCGACGATCTCCGCGGGCGGGGTGTCCTTGAGGACGAATCCGGCGGCACCCGCGCGGAGCGCCCGCAGAACCTGGTCGTCGGCGTGGAAGGTGGTCAGGACGACGACCTGTGGGGCGCCCTCGCGGCCGCGGAGCTTCTCGGTGGCCGCGAGTCCGTCGACGGTCGGCATGCGGATGTCCATGAGGACGACATCGGGGCGGGTGCGTGCGACGAGGTCCTCGACCTCGCCGCCGTCGGCGGCCTCACCGACGATCTCGATGTCGTCGGCGCCACCCATCATGAAGCACAGGCCTGCTCTCACCAGGGGATCGTCGTCGACCAGGAGCAGTCGGATCGCAGTCATGGGTCCACCTAACCAGGTGACCGGCAACGGTCCGGCGCGCTGCCCCCAACCTGACGGACGCACGCCGCATCCGACGGATGGCCGTCCTCGGCCGACAACGCGCCCAAACGGCACGGGCCCGCTGTCCGGCCCGGCGCACCTGCTCCAGCGGGACATGGCCACGTACCGGTCACGGCCCGTGACTTCGCACCGTACGTCCGGAATCCGCCGCATCCCCGGACACCGGGCGGCCCCGCGCTTTACATTGCGCGCAGACCAACTAGGAGGGGTGTGCAGTGCGTTATCGACTCTTGGGCCGGACCGGACTGAGGGTGTCCGAACTGTTCCTCGGCGCCATGACCTTCGGCGAGCAGGGCGGGGTGGGCGCGGCCCGGCCGGAGTGCGCGCGGATCCTCGACGCGTACGCGGAGGCCGGCGGCAACGTCATCGAC
Source organism: Streptomyces sp. NPDC002845 (assembly GCF_053591955.1). NCBI lineage: Bacteria > Bacillati > Actinomycetota > Actinomycetes > Kitasatosporales > Streptomycetaceae > Streptomyces > Streptomyces sp. NPDC002845. Next base: position 61,463 of record NZ_JBSFUU010000040.1, read on the forward strand.
ACCGCCATCAACTACCGCGGCGGGGCCAGCGAGACGATCCTGGGGGAACTGCTCAAGGGGCGGCGCGACCGGTTCGTGCTGTCCACCAAGTACACCGTCTCCCGCGACGATGCCGACCCCAACGCGGCGGGCAACCACCGCAAGAACCTGACCCTCTCGCTGGAGACGAGCCTCGGCCGACTCGGCACCGACTACGTCGACATCTACTGGGTGCACATCTGGGACCGGAACACCCCGATCGAGGAGACCATGCGGGCCCTCGACGACGCCGTACGGTCCGGGAAGGTGCTGTACGTCGGCATCTCGGACGCCCCGGCCTGGCTGGTCTCGCGGGCCAACACCCTCGCGGAGTGGCGGGGCTGGAGCCCGTTCTCCGCGATCCAGGTGCCGTACAGCCTGCTCAACCGGGACATCGAGCGCGAGCTGCTGCCGATGGCGGAGGCGTACGGCATGTCGGTGGCCGCGTGGAGCCCGCTGCAGAACGGCATCCTGTCCGGCAAGTACACCCGCCCCGGCGGCCCCGACCCGGACACCCCGACGCGGCTGTCCACCGACGCGATCGGCGAGCACGAGCGGACGGTCGCCGAGGCGGTGCAGTCGGCGGCCGACGAACTGGGCGTCACCCCGGCCCAGGTGGCCATCGCCTGGACCATGACCCGCTCCCCCGCCGTCCACCCCATCGTGGGCGCCCGCCGGGTCGAGCAGCTCACCGACAACCTGGGCGCGGCCGGCCTGACGCTGCCCGCCGAGCTGGCGGCCAAGCTGGAGGAGGCCACCGGCTTCCGGCCGGGCTTCCCGGCGGAGTTCATCGACGGCACGTCGGCGTGGGTGTACGGGAGCGCGGGGCAACGGGTGGTGCCGCGTACGCCGCGGATGTGAGCGTGGCATGGGGCGCGACCGTGACCCGGGCGGGGGCCGGCCTCGTGGTCGGCCCCACCCGTGTGTTCAGCCCGCCCACGGCAGCCAGGCCCGCACCTGGAACCCCCCGTCCCCCTCACCCCCGTGCTCCAGCCGCCCCCCGGTCAGTGTCGCCCGCTCGGTCAACCCGATGAGCCCCTGCCCGGAACCGGGAACGTGGGGCACATCCCCTTCAGGCGCCGGGTTGCGTACGACCACGGTGAGACCCTCCCCCGGCGCCCCGGAGAGGGTCACCGTCACCTCCGCGCCAGGCGCGTGCTTGCGCGCATTGGTCAGCCCCTCCTGAACGATGCGGTACGCGGTACGCCCGACGGAGGCGGGCACGGCGGCCGACGCGGTGACGCGCTGGTCGAGGACCACCTTCATACCGGCCTCACGCGACTGAGCGACCAACGTGTCGAGCGCCCCCAGCGTCGGCTGGGGCCTCCCCGCGTCGTCGGACTCACCCGCGCGCAGGACCCCGATGATCTCCCGCAGATCCTGCAGTGCCTCGTGCGCGCTCTCACGGATGACGCCCGCCGCCCGGGCGATCTCCGCCTGGGGTGCGCCGGGACGGAACTCCAGCCCCCCGGCGTGCACGCTCAGCAGGGTGAGCCGGTGGGCCAGCACGTCGTGCATCTCGCGCGCGATCGCCTCACGCGCGAGACGCTGCGCCTTCTCGGCCCGCAGCGCCGCCTCGGTCTCGGCCCGCCGGGCCTGGTCGCGCAGGCTCAGCATGAGCTGTCGTTTGGACCGTACGAGCATGCCCCAGCCGATCACCGCGACGGTCAGCAGGAAGCTGAGGAGCAGGGCCGGGAAATAAGACAGATCGGGGTCGGGCCGCAACCAGAGGTAGAGCGGCAGAACGGCGATGCCGATGCCGCCGACCCAGGCGATGCGGCGGAAGGGGCGGTGCACGGCGAGCGTGAACAGCGCCACCAGGCACGCGCCGCCCGCCGTGGTCGAGGCGAAGCTGACCGGGAGCGACGCCACGGCGAGCCCCATCGGCCAGCGACGGCGGAGCCAGATCGCGGCGCACGCGAGAGCGCCGATCCACTGGTCGGCGACGGCCAGGGTGTGTGGGACGTCGGGATCGTTGCTCACGGTGTCCGCGCCGATGAGGCCCACGCCGACGGCCACCACGAAGACGGTGAAGTCGACGATCCAGTCGCGCGCGGTGCGCCGGGGGCGGCCACAGGACCCGGTCCGCTCCGGCCAGCCGGGGTGGAGCCCGACGGCCACGGCCGACGGCAGCAGCCATCGCCCCCGGGGCACGGTCGTTGCGGCCGACGGCGTCGGCGGGGCCGGTGGGGCCTGGGGGACGGAGTTCGGACTGCCACCACTCACAGTCGCCAAATCTACGCACCGGCCGGCCTCGCCACCCCCCCTGCGCCCATGATCAGCGACCAAAGTCGTAGCACGCGCAGACTTTCGGCGTGGCTCCCCTCCCGGGCCCGGGACTTCGGTCGGGCATACCTCGCCCCGCGGCCGATGAGCGTGAGGGGTCCGCGGGGCGAAGATCCTGGATATGAAGCAGGTACTGGAGATTTTCGGGTTCATCGCCCTGGTGCAGGGCGTGACGGGTCTGGTGCACGAGTTCACCGACTGGGACTGGGGGCTCGTGCAACGCTTCGGCGTCTTCGACGGCTACGAGGTCTATGTGAGCGTCGCGCTCCTCGTCCTGTCGTTCGCGCTGTTCGCGGCGGCCGAGTCCCGCAAGACCGACTGACATCAGGGACGGCGCCTCAGCAGCTGTAGTTCACCAGCCGGAACGAGGCGTAGTGGTCGGCGGTGTAGTAGTCCTCCCGGTACTGCTCACCGGTGACGATGCGGCGGGCGCCGCGCGTGGAACTGCCGGGCGTGACGACCGTGTACTCGTGGTAGTAGCCGCTGGTCCGACTGGGCAGGATGCCTTCCCGGTTCTGGAAGACGGTCCCGTCCTGCGGGTAGGGGAAGGGCCCACCGGAGGCGATCAGGTCGAGCGTGTCGTGCGCCTGTGGGGGAAGGACGCTGTAGCAGACGTCGCCGACGGCGGTGACGGATGTGTCCGCGGCGTTGGCGGTGACGGTGCCGCCCACGAGGAGGGCGGACAGGACGGCGGCGGCCGCGCCGATACGAGTGATCCGTGGGGGGAATCTCACGCCCTCAGCATGACGCGCGTAGAGCATGGCATGTCAATGACAAGTGCGATGATTTTCCGGGCACGTCCCGTAAGTTTTCCGGGAGTTAACGGGCAGTGGGGCGCCCTCACAGAAACGCCCCACACGCCGGGCCGACGGCCTGCCGAGTGAGCCTGACCGGACTACACATAGCTGCCGTACGTGGGGCGCCCTTGTCGTTCGTACGTCTGGATGGAGACACCCGCGCCGGTGATACGGCCACCCGCGTGCCGGAAGGCGGTCGGGAGGGCTCCCTCGGCGAACAGGCGCAGGCCCGAGCCGAGGACCACCGGGAAGGTCAGCAGGTGCACGGTGTCGACCAGGTCGAGGGCGAGCAGCGACTGCGCGAGCGCGCCGCTGCCGTGGATCTGGACCTCGCGCCCGGTGCGCTCCTTGAGGGCCGTGACCTCCTTGCCGAGATCGTCACCGAGCACGGTCGTGCCGGCCCACTCGGGCTGTGTGAGGGTGCGCGAAGCGACGTACTTGGGAAGGGAGTTGAGCTTGGAGGCGACCGGGTCGGCCGGGTCGGTGATCTTCGGCCAGTAGCCCGCGAAGATCTCGTACGTCCGGCGGCCCAGCAGGAAGGCGTCCGCGCGGCCGAAGACCTCGCCGATGAACCGTCCGAAGTCCTCGTCCCCGTACGGCACGCTCCAGCCACCGTGCTCGAAGCCGCCGCGGGTGTCCTCGTCGGGGCCGCCCGGGGCCTGGTAGACGCCGTCGAGGGTGACGAAGGAGGTGAGGGTGAGCTTGCCCATGAGAGGTGCCTGCTTCTGTGAGTAGGGTCTGCTGTCATCAGTACAGACCCCACGACCGGCCGCAACTCATCGGTGGACTCACCGGAACCGGGAACGGAGCCGGGGACTCGGAACGGAGCCGGTGAGGTTCGGCACGGCTGATGGTTCCAGGCTGGACCTGAGCCGCGCCCTGCCAGGGGCGCGGGGCTGTGACATCAGCGGCTCCGCCGCGGGGCGCGACCAGCCACAACCAACCCGCAGCCCTTCAACAGCCCCCTCCGCCTCAGCCCCCCAACTCCTGATGCCGAGCCGCGAGCCGCGCCGCGCCCTCACTCGTCAGGGACCCGTGCAGACGCACCCGCGAGATCCCACCGTCCGGGAAGATGTCCACGCGCGCGTGCGTGGCCACGGCGCCCGCGCCGCCGAGGACGAACCGATGGTTCGTGTCGGGCTGGAGACGCGTCCGCGGGAGGATCTCCGTCCACTCCCCGTCGTCCCCATCGTCCCCGTCGCCCCCGTTCCGCACCGACACCGCCGCCCACCCCGCCGAGTTCCCCTTCAGATACGCCGTGTCGATCTCGATCGCACGTATATCGGACTGGGCCACCAGCCGATATCGAATCCAGTCGTTCCCCTGGTCGCGGCGCCGCCGCGTCTCCCACCCGTCGTCCATCTTGCGCGAGCGCCCGGGCTGGATGGTGTTCGTCGCCGGTGAGTAGAACAGATTCGACGCGTCCTCGACCTGACCACCGTTCTCCAGAGCCACCACGTCGAACGTACCCAGCACGGCAAGCCACGCGGGATCGGGCGCCACCTCGCCGTACACGCGCAGCCGGGCGATGCCCCCGTCGGGGTGCTGGTTGACCCGCAGATGCGTGAACCGCTGCTCGACCGACACGGCGAAACCGTTCGCCGCGTGGCCGCCGACCGGCGTGCGCGGGACGAGAGCCGTCCACTTGACGTCGTCCGCCAGCAGGGCCTCCGGGGAGGGGGACCCGGGCACGGACGTGGCCTCGATCGACACCGCCTGGGGATAGTTGCCGCGGAAGTGGGCCGTGTCGACCACGATGCCCCGTACGACCCCCGGCGCCCCCAGGCGCACCAGCGCCCAGTCGTGGTCGTCCGCGGTCGGCCAGGGATGGTCGGCGGAGGCTCCCCGGCGCCGCCGCGTCTCCCAGCCGTCCATGATCTTGCCCTTGTGCCCGAAGTGCTCGGGGTCGAACTCGGCGCGCTCGGGCACGAGGAGGTTCTCGCGCTGGGCGAAGAACTCGTCGTTGGCGGCGATGACTCCGGCACCGAGACGGCGGTCGGCGAGGTTGGCGTACTGGGTGAAGGGGAAGTCGGCGGTGCGGTAGTCCGCGTACGGGTCGCCGCCTCCATAGGGGTTCGCGTCGCCGGTGAAGCCGCGTATCGCTGCCACGGTGATCAGGTCGTCCTTTCGGGAGTCGTGCCGCTTGCGGATGCGGAGGAGTGCGTGCGTGCGTTACGGCCGTCGCGCCAGAAGCCGCCCCTTCGGCTCGGTGAACTCGCCCCCGGCCACGATGCGTTCGCCCCGCAGCCACGTCGACTTGACGACGCCGTACAGGGTCCTGCCCGCGTACGCCGTGACCCGGTTGCGGTGCTGGAGGGCCGCCGGGTCCACGGTGAACGTCTCGTCGGGCGCGAGGACGGCGAAGTCGGCGTCACGGCCCGCCTCGATGGCGCCCTTGCATGCGTCGAGGCCCACCAGTTCCGCCGTGCGCGAGGACATCCAGCGGACCACGTCCTCCAGGCCGTGCCCCCGATTGCGCGCCTGGGTCCAGACCGCCGACAGGCTCAGCTGGAGGCCCGAGATGCCGCCCCACGCGGTCGCGAAGTCGTCCGTCTTGAGGTCGGCCGTGGAGGGTGAGTGGTCGGTGACGACACAGTCGATCGTGCCGTCGGCGAGCGCCTGCCACAGCAGGTCCTGGTTGGCGGACTCACGGATGGGCGGGCAGCACTTGAACTCGCTCGCGCCGTCCGGGACCTCCTCGGCCGTCAGGGTCAGGTAGTGCGGGCAGGTCTCCACCGTGAGCCGTACGCCCTCGGCCTTGGCGGCGGCGATCAGCGGCAGCGCGTCGCTCGACGACAGGTGAAGTACGTGGACGCGCGCGTCGAGGCGCTTGGCCTGGGCGATGAGACCGGCGATGGCGTTGTCCTCGGCGCCGCGCGGACGCGAGGCGAGGAAGTCGGCGTACTTCGGGCCGCCCTGCCGCGGGGCGGCGGCGAGGTGGTGCGGGTCCTCGGCGTGGACGATGAGCAGGCCCCCGAAGCCCGCGATCTCGGCCATGGAGCGGGCGAGTTGGTCCTGATCCAGCTCCGGGAACTCGTCCACGCCCGACGGTGACAGGAACGCCTTGAAGCCGAAGACACCGGCGTCGTGCAGCGGCCGCAGGTCCTTGACGTTGTCGGGCAGCGCGCCGCCCCAGAAGCCGACGTCGATGTGCGCCTTGGAGGCCGCGACGTCCTTCTTCGTACGGAGGCCCGCGACCGTCGTGGTCGGCGGGAGGGAGTTGAGCGGCATGTCGACCAGGGTGGTGATACCCCCGGCCGCAGCGGCGCGCGTCGCGGTCCAGAAGCCCTCCCACTCGGTACGGCCGGGGTCGTTGACGTGCACGTGGGTGTCGACCAGACCGGGCAGCAGGACGTCGTCGCCGAGGTCCTCCAGCCGGGACCCGGCCGGCACCTCGGAGTCGTACGGCAGCACGGCCGCGATCTTCCCCTCGGCGACCGCCACCGAGGCCGCGCGGGTCCCTTCGGGAGTGACCACGCGCGTCGAGCGCAGCACCACTTCGGCCCATCCGCCGTCGGACACCCGGACCCCTCTCTGCCGCCGTTTACTTCCACGTAACGGAATTCAACTTTCTGTTGAAGAAGTCTTCCCCGCCCGCCCCACCTCGTCAAGAGTGGACCCACCCACCGCATCACCCCCATCCCATACTCTGGACGTTTCCACAAGGCGGAAGTAGCTTTCCAGGCAGCAGAACGTAGCTACACACAAGCGGGCCGTCAAGCAACCGACCGGTAGGCTGCACCCCTCCTGCCGTTGTGAAAGGAACGCGCCGTGCCGACGTCCAGCGCCAGCGAAGCCCCTACGAATGGCGCCGCCGCCAAGTCCTCCTCACCCGGCGGTGGTGTCCAGTCCCTTGAGCGCGCCTTCGATCTGCTGGAGCGGATGGCGGACGCCGGCGGCGAGGTCGGCCTCAGCGAGCTCTCCGCGAGCAGCGGGCTGCCGCTGCCCACCATCCACCGCCTGATGCGCACCCTCGTGGCCTGCGGTTACGTACGCCAGCAGGCCAACCGCCGGTACGCCCTCGGCCCGCGCCTGATCCGCCTCGGCGAGTCCGCGTCCCGGCTCCTCGGCACCTGGGCCCGCCCCTACCTCGCCCGCCTGGTCGAGGAGACCGGCGAGACCGCGAACATGGCCCTGCTGGACGGCGACGAGATCGTGTACGTGGCCCAGGTGCCGTCCAAGCACTCGATGCGGATGTTCACCGAGGTGGGCCGCAGGGTCCTGCCGCACTCCACCGGCGTCGGCAAGGCGCTCCTCGCCGACCTTCCGGCCGACGATGTACGAGCCCTGCTGTCCCGCACGGGCATGCCCGCCGCCACGGACAGGACGATCACCACCCCCGACGGCTTCCTGGCCGCGCTGGAGGACGTCCGCCGCCTCGGCTACGCCGTCGACGACAACGAGCAGGAGCTCGGCGTGCGCTGCCTGGCCGTCTCCGTGCCCAACTCCCCCACCTCGGCGGCCATTTCGATCTCCGGCCCGGCGGGCCGCGTCACCGAGTCCGCCACCGAGCGGATCGTGCCGGTCCTGCAGCAGGTTGCGGTGGAGCTGTCGGAGGCGCTGGCGAGTTCCGGCACCTGAAGAGACCAACTCACCCACGGTCAGGGTGAGTTGACGTCAATGTCGGCGCGGCGGCTCTCCGAACAGTTCCACCGCGCTGCGGACCTCCGCGAGCCCCTTCGCCAGGGCGCTCACCGAGCCGATGGAGCCGGCGATCAGGAGGAGGGAGCGGCGCAGGCGGGGGATCTCGGGGGCGCCGCCGACGGCCATGGCCGCGAGGGCCGCGAGTTCGTCCTCGGCTATGGTCCGGTCGGGGAACTCCGCGGGGAGCGCGGCGAGTTCACGGCACAGCCGGGACACGGCCGTCCGCAGCTCCGCCACCCTCGCGTCCTTGTCACTGCCGGTCACTGACCTCTGCCCCAAGCTCCGCAACGCAGCACTACCCCCCTCACACGCCGCCGCACGCCGTCGTGCGCCACGTACGTCGTCGTACACCCGAGCTCCCCGTGGCGTCGGCCGGGCGCCGGGGGGACGCGGGCCAGTAAACGCCACCCGATGTGGTCCGCGCCACCGTGCGGACCGAAATTCAGCCTGTGGAAACCGTGCGGTCGACGTGGGGTCAGGTATGCAGGGGGTATGACGGAAAACAACGGTCAAGTCGCCGGGCTGGTCCTCGCGGCGGGCGGGGGCCGACGGCTCGGCGGGCGGCCCAAGGCGCTGCTCACACACCGGGGGCGGCCCCTGGTGGAGTACGCGGCCGGGGTCCTGCGCTCGGCCGGCTGCGCCCGCGTGCACGTGGTGCTGGGGGCGCGAGCCGGTGTCGTACGGGAACGGGCGCGACTGGACGGATACGCGGTCGTGGACAACCCGCGCTGGGAGGAGGGCATGGGCTCCTCGCTCCGCGCCGGGCTCGGCTCGCTCGCCGGTACGGGAGCGGGGGCCGTACTGGTGTCACTCGTCGACCAGCCCGGAATCGGACCGGAGGCGGTGGCCCGGGTACTCGCCGCGTACAAGGACGAGCACTCGCTGGTCTCGGCCGCCTACGACGGGGTACGCGGGCACCCGGTGCTGTTCGGGGCCGCCCACTGGGCCGGGGTCGCCGCGGCCGCGACCGGCGACCGCGGAGCCCGCGCCTACCTCAGGGCGCACGAGGAGGTGATCACGCTGGTCGAGTGCGGGGATGTGGCCGAGGCGTACGACATCGACACCGAAGGCGACCTGGGCCACCTTGAGTGAGCACCATGAACACGTGAGTGAGCATGGTGGCCTTGAGTGAGCGGGGTGGCACCGAGCGCCAACGTTCCTCGACCCGGAGAGTCTCGACATCAACAAACCATTGAACTTCCACCATGAGGAAACTAGTATCCACTGCTCAGAAGCACGGGACGGCTCCGAGGGCGCGGTCAGCGCAGCCGGCGCTTTGAGGCATCCAGTGCCATCCCGTGCCGTACTGCCGTACGTACGCAGCCCGCTGAAGGAAGTGACAGCTCATGTCCGCACCAGCGCCGTCCCCGCCGGCCATCGTCGACGCCGAGCCCCTGCCCCGGCAGGAGGAGGTCCTCACCGACGCGGCCCTCGCCTTCGTGGCCGAGCTGCACCGGCTGTTCACGCCCCGGCGTGACGAGCTCCTCGCCCGCCGCACTGAGCGCCGCGCCGAGATCGCCCGTACGTCCACGCTGGACTTCCTCCCGGAGACCGCCGCGATCCGCGCCGACGACTCCTGGAAGGTGGCCCCTTCTCCGGACGCCCTCAACGACCGTCGCGTCGAGATCACCGGCCCCACCGACCGCAAGATGACCATCAACGCCCTCAACTCGGGCGCCCGGGTCTGGCTCGCCGACTTCGAGGACGCCTCGGCGCCCACCTGGGAGAACGTGGTCCTCGGCCAGCTGAACCTCACGGACGCGTACGAGCGCCGTATCGACTTCACCTCCCCCGAGGGCAAGTCGTACGCGCTGAAGCCGGCCGAGGAGCTGGCGACGGTCGTGATGCGCCCGCGTGGCTGGCACCTGGACGAGCGCCATCTGGTCGACGAGAACGGCACCGCGGTCCCCGGCGCGCTCGTCGACTTCGGCCTCTACTTCTTCCACAACGCCCAGCGCCTGCTGGACCTCGGCAAGGGCCCGTACTTCTACCTCCCGAAGACGGAGTCGCACCTGGAGGCCCGCCTCTGGAACGACGTGTTCGTCTTCGCGCAGGACTATGTCGGCATCCCGCAGGGCACCATCCGGGCGACCGTGCTGATCGAGACGATCACGGCCGCGTACGAGATGGAGGAGATCCTCTACGAACTCCGCGACCACGCCTCGGGGTTGAACGCCGGCCGCTGGGACTACCTCTTCTCCATCGTCAAGAACTTCCGTGACGGCGGGCCGAAGTTCGTCCTGCCGGACCGCAACGCGGTCACGATGACGGCCCCGTTCATGCGCGCGTACACGGAGCTGCTGGTCCGCACCTGCCACAAGCGCGGCGCCCACGCGATCGGCGGCATGGCGGCCTTCATCCCGTCCCGCCGCGACGAGGAGGTCAACAAGGTCGCGTTCGAGAAGGTCAAGGCCGACAAGGACCGCGAGGCGAAGGACGGCTTCGACGGCTCCTGGGTCGCCCACCCGGACCTGGTGCCGATCGCCATGGCCTCCTTCGACGCGGTCCTCGGCGACCGGCCCAACCAGAAGGACCGGCTCCGCGAGGACGTCGACGTCAAGGCGGCCGACCTGATCGCCGTCGACTCCCTCGACGCCAGGCCGACGTACGACGGCCTGGTCAACGCCGTCCAGGTCGGCATCCGTTACATCGAGGCCTGGCTGCGCGGACTCGGCGCCGTCGCCATCTTCAACCTCATGGAGGACGCCGCCACCGCCGAGATCTCCCGCTCCCAGATCTGGCAGTGGATCAACGCGGGCGTCGAGTTCGAGCACGACGGGAACACGGTGAAGGCCACGCCCGAGCTGGCCCGCGAGGTCGCCGCCGAGGAACTCGCCGCCATCCGCGCCGAGTTGGGCGAGGAGGCCTTCGCGGCGGGCAACTGGCAGCAGGCCCACGACCTGCTCCTGAAGGTGGCGCTGGACGAGGACTACGCGGACTTCCTGACGCTGCCGGCGTACGAGCAGCTCAAGGGCTGACCGCTGATCCGCTCAGTCGGCCGGCTTCTCCGAGTGGCCCAGGGACTTCCCCGGGGCCACTCGGTCGCGTACGACCCTCTTCACGGCGGTCGGCTCGGGAAAGCCCTGCTCACGCCGGTCCCAGACCACCTCGTCGTTCACGCGTACGACGAAGACCCCGCCCGTGCCCGGCTTCAGGGACAGCTCGGTCAGCTCCGCCTCGAAGGTGGTGAGCAGCTCCTGGGCAAGCCAGGCGGCGCGCGGGAGCCAGCGGCACTGGGTGCAGTACTCGATCTGCACGCGCCGGGGTGCCGTCCGTGGGTTTTCGGTCATCCGAGGTGCACCGCCCCATCCTGTTCCGCCGCCGGTTTGCCGTGCAGGTCGGGGACCCGCTTGAGCCAGTTCGGGCGGCCTTGCCGTGTGCGCGCCGCGCGGAGGGCTTCCTCGGCGGCGAGTTCCTGCCGGGTGGGGAAGTCCGTGGGGAGCCAGGCGGCGGAGGCTCGCACGCGGGCGGCGAGGTGGCCTACGTACGCGTCACGGGCCTCGTCGGCCGTCGCGAAGCCCGGCTCCTGGGTCAGCCACGCGTCCGGTACCGCCGCCGTGACCTCGCGCAGCAGGTCCTCGGTCACCCGGGGCGCCAGCTCCGCGTCGGCCGCCCGTACGTCCGGGGCGTAGTGGCCGAGGGCGTGGTGGCGGAAGTCGTACGCCTTCGCCGGGTCCGTCGTGTCCCAGCGGTGGTGGAAGACGAGGGCGGCGCCGTGGTCGATCAGCCACAGGCGCGCGGGCGTGGTCCCGAACGTGGGCCAGATCATCAGGTTGGAGCTGTGGACCGTGCGGTCGACGTTGACCGTCAGGGCGTCGAGCCAGACGATCCTGCCTGCCTCCAGGGGGTCGACACGGAAACTCTTCGCGAGCTCCGGGGTGAAGTCCTTCGCCCCCGGCAGGAAGTCCATACCGAGGTTGACACCGTGGCTGGCCTGGAGGAGGTCCCGCACCTCCTGGTGCGGCTCGTGCTCGGCGACCGCCGGGTCGAAGTGCACCAGGACCAGCTCGGGAAACCGCAGCCCCAGGGCACGCGCCAGCTCCCCGACGATCACCTCGGCCACCAGCGCCTTGCGGCCCTGGGCGGAGCCCGTGAACTTCACGACGTAGGTGCCCAGGTCGTCGGCCTCGACGACTCCGGGGACGGAGCCGCCGGAGCGCAGAGGGGCGAGGTAGCGGGTCGCGGTGACCTCTCTCAGCATTTCCTCAGGCCACCCACTTTCATTGACCTTGCAATCCACGGTCGGCCTCGGCGGCACCCAACAGCGGGAATTGTCCATCCTCAGCCCTGGGGAGAATCTGGGGAGTTTCGACTGGCATGCAAATCTCCCTGCCTCTCCAGCAGTCCGTCAATGGCCGTCCGCCCCTTGCTGCCAGCCTCCGGCATGAAGTGAGCATAGTAACCGAGGGTGATCGCCGGCGAGGAGTGCCCGAGCCACCGCGCCACGGTCACCACGGACTCTCCCGCCTCCAGCATGATCGAGGCGTAGGTGTGCCGCAGCACGTGGAAGCCATCCTTCGGCGCGGCCTCCCACTGCCAGTCCTTTGCTCCCTTGGCGCGCGGCGGGATGATCCCTGCCTTGGCCAATGCGGGCTTCCATGTGTAGGTGTTCCACGTGTTCACCGCAATGGCGTTGCCGAATCGCGTGGTGAGCAGCAGGGAGAACTTCCTCCGCTGTCCCTCCGCCTCCGGCTTCCCCCACGGGAGCTCCACCTGCACCGGCGGAAACGCCTCGACATGGCGCTTGAGCTCCTCGGCCACCGAGAAGGGCATGTCGACGACACGGGTCTTCTTCCCCTTCGGCAGGGTGAAGTACAGCCTCCCCTTGATCGCCTGAACTTGGCGACGGACATGAAGCACGCCTCTGGCGTAGTCGATGTCCTCCGGGCTCAATCCGAACACCTCGCCCTGACGGAGCCCGCATCCCAGACCGAGGACGACGGTTATCCGGTTGCGCGGGTTGATGACGTCGCGGACTCGCAGCGCCGTCTCCAACCGCCAAGCCTCGCGGCGCTCCTGGGGCGCCTTGGGCCACCGCACGGACTTCGCGTGCATGGGATTCCCGGCGAGCCGCTTGTCATCGACGGCCGCCTCCAGAATGGAGGAGAGCTCGGACAGGATGCCGCGCTGGTAGTCGACCGAGGAGACGGTTGACTCCAACTTGGCTATGTACGCGCGCAGATCCGCCGCCGTGATGTTCCTGAGGGGGAGTTGGCCCAGGTGCGGAATGATGTGAAGTCGCGCTCTCCGCTCCTGGTTGTCCCGGGTCTTCGGAACACCTCCTCTGCCCGGCGCCCAGTGCAGCGCGATGTAGTCGGCCAGTGTGATGGATCCGTCGCGCGGGTCTACAAACTCGCCCCGCTCCTCATCCGTGGCTGCTCGACGAAGCCACGCCTTGGCGTCCTCCAGGGTGTCGAAGGATCGGTCCCGGACCCCGGGGATGCCGGCGACTTGTATCGCTTCCCTTGCCGTAGCGGGCGGTTCGCTCTCGTTTCCCGGTGACCGGGTCCTTCTTCTTCTTGATCCAGCGGTCTTCTACGTAGCCGGCCAAATACTTCCCTCTATGAGAGGCCCGGTGGGGCGGAAGCGGAAACAGGAGAGGCGTCAGGCGCTCGCGGTGTAGTCGGAGCGGGTCTGCGGTGCCGCGTTTAGGGGGCTCAGGACGGTGTTGGAGCGCGAGTCGGCCTGTTCCTGTTCGCGAATCCAGGCGTCGAGCGCTTCCAGCCGGTACATGACGCGGCCGCGCGGCCCCATGCGAAAGCTGGGCGGACCGTGTCGGCGGTGCCGCCAAACGTAGAGAGTGTGCGGCGAAAGGCCGAGGTACTCGGCGGCATCCCTCACATTCAAAAACGCTCTGCGAACGGACCCGGTGGGGTCCGACGTGGGGGAGGGAGCAGATAGTGGGCGTGCAGGCATAGAAGGTCCTGTGTCAGAGGTGAGGGCCGCGGGCGGGTGGAGCGCGACGCTCCTACGCCGCCCACGGGCCGTGCTGAAGGCGCGATGAGATCCGTGGTCAAGCCGCAGATCGACGTCCCGCTACGGAGTCCGGACAGCGCGCGTCGGCTCACCCTCCAGGTCGGCGATGGTGAAGGCGGCTTCTATCAGGTCGTTGGAGGCTTCACCCGATGCCTGGAAGCAATGCGGGAAGCGCCGGGCGAGTGAGGGCGCGCTGACGCCAACGCGGTCAGCCACCATGAAGACCTCCAAGGCGGTGCGGTGCCCACTCAGCCAGGTCGAGATGCAGGCATCTCGGAGGTCGGAGACGCTCCTGCCGAGTGGCGAGTCGATTTCGTGCGTCTCCAGGACCGCTTCCCGCGCCTGGTGCCATGCCCTGCGGTAGACCGCGTCGGACAGCGGTCGCCCGTCCTCGCGGGTGAATATTGCGTCATCGGGGCGAAGGCCGCGGTGGGTAACCTCCGCCCTCAGGATCTCTACGAGCTCTGGGCACGCAGGAACGACCCGTGGGGCATCTGTGTCCTCCGCTTCCCCGTCCCTACCACTGCGCCGACGAGGGTGAATCACCAGATCGCCAGGGCCTTCATCGGGCAGACGCGCGTCACGAACGCGCAGCGCAAGCGCCTCCTGCGGCCTCAGCGCCGCAAAGGCGATGGATGATAGGAAGGCAAGCAACGGGCGTCCGTTCCGCGGACGTTGACCAATCCAGTCCAGCAGAGCGTCGCGCTGCTGGACCGACAGCAGGAACCTCTCATCAACAACGGCAACAGGCACAGGCGGGAACTCCTCGATTAGGGGGGCGCAGTTGCTGCACGGCAAGGCGTCTCGGCATTGCCGCCGACGAACAGGGTCAATACTCCGGAGAATCCCCGGTTTGGGTAACCGGGGATTGCGTGTTATAAGCCAGCGGGGAAGCTCAACTTACTCTTCAAGGGCCCGTAGCGAAGCGCCACCAGCGCTTCAAGTGACATGGGAGGACCAGTATGTCGGAAGCCTTCACGGGTAGCCATGCGCGAGCTATCGGGCTGCCCCTCCTGCGACGCTTCCGACAGCCCCTCACACCGACATGATCAAGGTTGACATGACCCTGGCGGGCATTTCCAGTCCACTCCGCCCCGAACCTGTCTGCCGTCGGCGAACTGCCTTTAGGGGGGCGCATGCCGGATTGCGAGAGACATCAAAAGGGGATGCCCTCTGGGGAAGTTCGGCTAAGATTTCATTGCCTTCTGGCTGACTGCGGGAGCACTCGGCATACTGCCCCGCCACCCAAGAGAAAGAGCAACGGCCTCCGGAGCCGTGTGCGCAGGTTCGAATCCTGCCGGGGGCACCTGAAAGTAAGGCCCTGGCCAGCGGAAACGCTGGTCAGGGTTTATTTTGTGCACGCCAAAACTGCAACGGCCTACCTGTCCATGACCACTCGGTCCAATAAGGCTTCGACCTGCGACTTCACGGCGCCCGGCGGACGAAATCCCAAATATCCGATCCCGCAGAATCGCTTCGCGCGGGACATATGCGGGACGGGGAGCCGCAAGGCGGAGACCTCGCGGAAGGAAACTGTTGTGACCTGCATATTTGCCAACCAAGACGGCGTCAAGACACACGGGGAAACAGGCCGCTTCATTTTCCCGGGCCAGCACTCCGCACGGATGTGAGCAGCCCGGCGTCGCATCGGCTACGAACGTCAGTACCGCGACGCGACGAGTTACGGGATGGTGTCCCTCGTCGTGGTGTACGGGATCAGCGGCTGGGAGTGCGCGGGCGTTTGCCCGGGGCGCACTTCCACGGATGGGTACCGCTCCCTGAACAGAGGGTGGGCCACCGCATAACTCTCCTTGGTGAACAGCCAGTTCAACCCATGAGGAGTGCACGATGGCCCTGTCCCAGTCTGAGCTTACGGCTGCTTGAGTCACTACGCTCGACCGACGGAATCGAGCTCATTCGCGCCATCGCCGAGCGGATGGTGCAGGAGCTGATCGAGGCCGAGCGAGTGCCCACATCGGCGCGGAGTGGAACGAGCACACGCCGACGCGGACCAACGTCCGCAACGGGCACCGGGAGAAGGTGCTGACCACACTGGCCGGCGACCTGGACCTGGAGATCCCCAAGGTCCGCACCGGCAGCTTCTTCCCCTCGCTGCTGGAGCGTCGGCGCCGCATCGACCAGGCCCTCTACGCCGTCATCATGGAGGCATACGTGCACGACGTCTCCACCCGCAGCGTGGATGACCTGGCCAAAGCACTCGGCGGGGACAGCGGGATCTCCAAGTCGGAGGTCTCGCGGATCTGCGCGGCGCTGGACGAGCCGCTGACCGCGTTCCGCACCCGGGCGCTGGATCATGTCCGCTTCCCCTACGTCTATCTGGACGCGACCTACTGCAAGGCGCGGGTGAACCACCAGATCGTCTCGCGGGCCGTCGTGGTCGCCACCGGCATCACCGAGGACGGAGGTCGCGAGGTCCTGGGCCTGATGGTCGGCGACAGCGAGAGCGAGGCGTTCTGGAAGGAGTTCCTTCGCTCCCTGCGTGAACGCGGCCTGTCCGGGGTCCGCCTGGTCGTCACCGACCAGCACTCCGGGCTGGTCGCCGCGGTCCGCAAGGTCATGCTCGGCGCCGCCTGGCAGCGTTGTCGTGTCCATTTCCTGCGCAACGTCTTCAGCGTGATCGACCGGGACTCCGGCGAGATGGTCGCCGCGACGATCCGCACGATCTTCACCCAGCCCACCGCCGACCTCGTGCGCACCCAGCTGGACACCGTCGCCGACATGCTCGGCACCCAGTTTCCCAAGGTCAGAGCCATGCTGCTGGAAGCGAAGGAAGACCTGACCGCGTTCGCGGACTTCCCGCCGAGGCACTGGAAGAAGATCCAGTCCACCAACCCGCTGGAGCGGATCAACCGGGAGATCAAGCGCAGGACCAACGTCGTCCAGGTCTTCCCCAACGACGACGCCCTGCTGCGGCTGGTCACCGCCGTGCTCTTCGAGATCCACGACGAATGGATCGCCTTCCCCCGCCGCTACCTCCCCGAAGGCAGGGTCGTGCCCCCTCTCGTGGTGTAGCAGCGATCACTTCAGTTCCCCCGCTGACACCAAGGTCCTGGTCACCGCATCGCAAAGGATCAGCATGATCGTGCGCCTACACCGCTCTGCGGGACACGACCGAAGGCAGCATGGACGAGCTCTACCGCGAACGTCCCGAAAGCGCCCCCGCAGTACCCAACACCCCGAACAAGCCCGCCAGTTGATCCCGTACACCACGATCCCGTACACCACGACGAGGGACACCATCAGTTACGGCATGCTGGGCATACGAGCAGGTACGCCGCAGCCAGGATCTACGCGCTCCCGGAGTCGCTCGACGAACTGGTCGGGCCGACCTCCGAAACCGTGACCCCGCCCCGTCACATCGACTGGGGCCCGCACTACGAATACGGCCTCGCCGACGAGGCCGACCTGTTCCTCATTTCATGTACGAACGGGTCATCCGCGAGGCCCAGTCCGCGGCCGGCCTGCGGTCCCACCTGAACACCGCCCTCCTGCACCGGCACTGGAACGACCTGTTCCTGCCAGTCCCCGCCTGTGCGACCTGGCAGGCCCGGCTTCCCCGAGCTCGCGCCGAGGGCGGCCAACGGCGTAGTGGACGAGCTGCACCTGCAGACGCCGACGACCGTAGGACATGCTCGAGCAACATGCTCTGGACGCACAGCTCCCCGAGTCATACCGCCGACCGCACGATCCCCCCGCCAGGCACCGCCAATGCGCCCGCAGCGTATGGCGACGTCCGGCCAATGCTCTGCGCCGCTTCTCTAGCCACCTGCACAGTACGGAATCCACGGCGGTAGGCCGACGGCGACGTACGCATGATCTTGGAGAAGTGGTGCCGATAGGTCACCGGCGACTCGAAGCCCACAGCCGCCGAGATCTCCTCCACCGAGGCATGCGAGGTCTCCAGCAGCGGCAGGCTCGCCCGTACCCGCTGCGAGATCAGCCAGCGCATCGGTGAACTCCCCGTGGCCTTGGCGAAGTGCCGCAGATAGCTGCGCTCGGACATCCGTGCCTCCCGGGCCAGCGCACTCACCGTGACCGGCTCGGTCAGGTGCTCCAAAGCCCATGCCATGCTGCGCGAGACCCCGTTGTTCTCGGACGACACCGATACCGGCGCCTCGATGTACTGCGCCTGGCCGCCGTCCCGGTGCGGCTGGATCACCAGGCGACGCGCCACCGCATTGGCCAGCTCCGTCCCGTAGTCCTTGCGCACCAGGTGCAGACACAAATCCAGAGTGGCAGCGCTGCCCGCACCGGTCAGGACATCCCCGTTGTCGACATAGAGCGGATTCGGATCCACCTCGACCTGCGGGTACCGACTACGCAGCAGATCGGCCCAGCGCCAGTGGGTGGTGGCCGGCCGGCCGTCGAGCAGCCCGGCCGCCGCCAGCGTGAAGGCGCCCGTACACGTGGAGACGACGCGCGCACCGGCGCGGTGCGCCGCCCGCAGCTCTTCAATGAGCGCGTCGGACGGCGGCACGTCCGGATCGGCGCTGCTGGGCACGATGACCGTGTCGGCCAAGCGCAGCTGCCGCAGCCCGTATCGCGTGGTCAGTGCAGCACCCCCCGCCAAGGGCACCGAGGAGGGCTGCTCCGCGCAGAGCCGCAGCTCGTAGTGCGGGGGGATCAGATCGCTCAGATACGGGCCGAACACCGCTGTGACCATGCCGATCTCGAAGGACGAGGTCTGATCGGTCACCAGCGCGGCGATGCGGTACGGAGGGTTTTGCTGCCGCTGGATCATCCGTCGCTCCTTGTGGAGGTCATGGCGGAATCTTAGCGAAGAGTGTCATTAGCGCCACTTTTTTGGGAGGGGTCTCTGCGGGATCATTACAGACAGCAGGGCGACAAAACCGCTGAAGATACGAAGCCCGCAGGCCACGTTCGACGTGGCGACGGCAGAGAGAGGTAGGGACGGACATGCGCGCACTGGGCATCGCCTGCAAGCGTTTCTTCCGCGACGTGTTCTACGGCATCGACGCGGCCCACGCGATCCGCCACGGACTGAAGCCGGCTCTCCGGCCCGCCCGCGGGAACGACTGACGGAGGGGTGAGGGCGCCGAGTCGCTACCGGCCGGGTGCGAGTGTGTTGCCGATGGAGGCGGCCACGACCGCCACGATTCCGGCGACCTGCCAGGCCGAGACAGCCTGGCCCAGGATCATCAGCCCGAGCAGCGCGGCGACGGCGGGCTCCAGGCTCATCAGAATCGAGAAGCCCTGCGCCGGCATACGGCGCAGGGCTTTGTTCTGCAGCGAATACGACACGACCTCGCACAGCACGGCGACGCCGAGGCAGCCCAGCAGGACCCGGGGGTCGAGCAGCACGGTACCGGAGTTGATCACGGCCGGTGGAAGGGTCAGGACGGCGGCCCACGCGGTCGCCACCGTCAGCCAGCGCCCGTCCTCGGTCCTGCGGCCCAGGGTCGAGGAAACGATGATATAGCCGCCCCAGGCCACCGCCGCTCCGACCGCCAGCAGCACCCCCGCGAGCCCCAGCGGACCTGTCGCGTCGGTGAGCGTGGTGAGACAGACCCCGACGGCGGCCAGCCCCGCCCACAGCAGACCGCGGATGCGCAGAGTGGAGAACAGGGCGATCGCCAACGGGCCGGTGAACTCGATGGTGACGGCGACTCCCAGCGGCAGCCGGTCGACGGCCGCGTAGAAGGCCAGATGGTGCAGGGCCAGCAGCGTCCCGATGAGCAGGACGAGCCCGAGCGTGGCGGGGTCACGGACGGTACGCGGGGACACCCGCATGACGACCAGAAGCACCACCGCGGCGAACACCAGCCGCAGGGCCACCACGCCCGCCACCCCCGCGAGGGGGAACAGCAGCTTGGCCAGGGCCGCGCCCAGTTCCAGGGCGACGATGCCGGCGAGCACCATCGGCGTGGGCGCGAACCCCGGTCCCCGGGTTGAGCCCTCCGTCGCCGTGGCCTGCTTCTCCTGCGGCTCTCCCCTCATGCGGAAGCCCGCGACGGTACGTTCCGTAACCGCGTCCTCAGCCTCAGCATGCATGCATTCCTTTCCTTCATGTCCTTGGCATGAAACGGGCTCAGAAGATCCGGCAGTTCCTTGTCGATCTCGGTGTCGCCCTCAGCGGTGAAGCGGATTTCGCCGTCCGGTCGGACCTGTACTCCGTCGAGCACGGCCCACCGCTGATTGAGCTCCACCGCCCGCTCCCGGGACGTCGCCGATGGCAGATCGAGGTGGATACGGCCCGAGGAGATCCACACGGGATAGCCACCGGGCAGGCCCGAGGGCCCCGGGAGGTTCACACGTGCCTCACGCTGGTCGAGAAGGCAGCCCACGAGAAGGGCTGTGGCATGGCCTCCCACCGAGTTCAGCTCGGACCGCGGGGTGCCGCGCTGCGCGCGCAGCGCCTCGGTGACGTCGCGTACGGGCACCCCATCGAGCCAGGCGAGCGCCTCTTCGTCGGGGCGGCGTGGCGGGTGCAGATGCACGTGGTGCCCCAGCACCCGCAGCGAGTGGTGCCCGCTGCCGGCACGGAGAGCGGACCGCAGTGAGGCGGCGATCGTCATGACGTTCCCGTCCCGCAGAACACCGGAAGGCCGAGGGACTTCAGCACGAGATTGACCGCGTCGGGGAAACAGGCGTTCACGAACAGGGCCTGCGGATGAACGTCGGCGATCGCCTCACTCAGGGTGAGGGCGAGCAGCGACTGCAGCGGCAGGGTCACGCCGAATCCTGCCCGGGCCACGAGGTCGCTCCATGCGGACGGCGCTCGTGTCCACTCCCACGGCGACTGGTGCGAGGCACAGTTTACGACGACAGCGGGCTTGACACGCGCCAGCGCGGAACGGAGCACCTCGGCGGAGTACTCGGCTGCCGGCAGCGCCCGGAACACCACGTCGGTCCCGCTCAACACGGCACGTGTGTTGGCGACGTAGCAGACCTCGGCGGCGTTCTGCGGCGTACCCGACAGCAGCGTCGCGGTACACCGCTCCGCAGCGGTCGTGGCGAGGGAAGAGCAGATCGCCCGGGTGAGCGATCCGACTCCGACGATCAGAACATCGCGACTGGCCAATGGAAATCCTCGGTTTGCGCGGCTTGCGGGGAGGGGGAGGTACGGACCCCGGCTGGGCCGGGGCCCGTACGGCGGTTCCTACCGCGCGGCGGGATGCGGAGCGGAGAGGTGCGGGTCCTTCAGCTGGTCACCGCGGAAGGTGCCCGTTCCCTCAGGGGCGTGGCCCGGGTCGCTGCCCTCATGAATGATCTTGTTGGAGCCGTCGACGAAGAGGACGCTGGGCTCGTGCGTCTTGGTCTCCTCCTCTGTGACACTCGCGTACGCCATGAAGATCACGAGGTCGCCGGGCAGGGCGAGCCGTGTGGTCGGGCCGTTGATTCCGACGACGACGCTCCCGCGGGGGCCGGGGAGGGCGTAAGCCGTCCACCGCGCACCATTGTTGAGGACGACGACATCCACCTTCTCGTGCGGCAGGATGTCCGCCTTCTCCATGAGGTCCGGGTCGAGGGTGATCGAGCCGATGTAGTGAAGGTCCGCCTGGGTCACGGTCGCCCGGTGGATTTTCGACTTCAGCAGTTCACGCTCCACAGCGTCGTCAACTCCTTTGTTTTCTTCGTCGGTTCTTCTCTGATCGGCAGGGAGGATCAGGGGGTTTCAGCGACCAGTCGGACCATGTGCCGGGCATCGGCCACGACCTGGATCTGATCGGCTCGTACGCCCTCACCCGTGAACCTCGGGTAGACCCCGGACCCGTGGACCACGAGGTCGTCGAACGGCTCGACCAGCTTGCGGTCCACGGCGTTGAGCACCCCGGTCAGCGTCATGACCAGGGACCACTCGCCAAGCGTGCGCGGGTCGTCGGGGAGCGCGCAGTCGGTGTCCTGCAGATACCGCCGCACCTCGCCGTAGCGGGCCAGACATTCCTGAAGCGACACGATGACGCCTGAACCACCGTGCGCCTTCAACAAACCGGTCATCTCGGGCGCGGTCGGGGGCTCCTTGGTGTAGAAGGTGGGCTCCAGGTTCTCCTTCACGGCCCAGGTGGTGCGCGGGAAGTGGGGCGAAGCGTCCTGCTCCAGCAGCCCTGTACGGCTGTTGTGCCGGTACTCGACGCGTGGCTCCTCACCCGTCCGGTCGCGCAGGAAGTGCCGCACCATGTCGCTGGTCTCGGAGTGCTGCACCAGCAGGAAGCCGGGCTGTCGCACCGGCAACCCCAGACTCTCCAGCAGGTCCAACCCACTCTGGTAGCCCAGGAGACCGTAGGCGCTCGACACCGAGTGTGCGTGCAGCCGTCGGTCGGGGCTGCCGCCGAACTCGTACTCGAAGAAGGCCCGACAGCAGTCCGCGGCCTGGTAGTTCGCGATGTCCAGGGACTGCCAGACACGCCATGGCCTGCGGCCGGGGAAGGACAGGGTGCGGGTGAACTCCCGGCCGATCTCCTTCACGGCGGCGGGCTCGTCACCGTCGTACACCATCAGCGGGTTCAGCCGCCGCAGCTCGTCGGACTCGGTGAGCAGGTCACGGCGGAACTTGTACAGCGTCTCCCGCGGAGTCAGCGTCACGATGCGCAACTCGTCGGGGTCGACCAGCCGCAGCCGGAACGCCCGACCGACCGCGTCTCGCAGGGCGATCGCCTTGTTCCCCGACGACGGGGTGAAGAGCACGACCGGCTCACCGGTGCGCCGGATGTGGTGCACCGCCCGCGCCACCATCAGCAGCGAAGCGGGGGTCTTGCCAGTGCGGGTCGCCGGGTTCTTCGTCAGGTCGAGCAGCGTCAGCCGCTTGTCGCCGTAGTCGTCGAGCCCGGTCCACGACGCCCGCGCGACGCTGAAGAACTCCTCCCAGGTGTCGTTGAGTTCCGGGTAGTGGAACGCCGGGGCGAATGCGCTGCCCGACGCCGCGTTGGCCAGCCTCTCGGACACCCGCTGGATCCCGCGGTAGTACCGCACGATCAGGCTGTCCGACGACGTGGTCCTGATCGCCGAATCGAACATCGAGTCCGGCTTCAGGGTGGTCACTGTCATGCTTCTCCCTTTCGTGGATCGGTCATCCAGTCGCGGAACCGCAGGAAACTGGCCGCGGGATCCACCGTGATGCGCGGACTGTTCCCCGCAGGCGTGGACTCCGTGCGGACGTACACCAGATGCGGTCCCCGAGGTGCGCGTACGAGCTCTGGCAGGCGTTGGCGCAGACTCTCCACGTCGTGGATCCGGGTGCACTCGCGGTAGCCCATGGCCGAGGCCATCAGGGGAATGTCGAACATCGCGCTGGACGATTCCTGGCCACCGGTCGACTCGTAACTGCCGTTGTCGAGGATCAGGTGGAGAAAGTTCTCCGGCCGGTACTGGTTCGCGACCATCAGCGCCCCGGGATTCATGAGGAAGGCGCCGTCCCCGTCGATCACCACGGTTGTCCGGTCCGTCTGCCGGGCGATTCCGATTCCGATCACTGGAGCCATCCCCATGGAGCCGGTCATATACAGGTGATTCGGTGCATCACGCACGGAGAAGGCTTCCCGGCATGTGTAGCCCGTCGTGAAGACGACAGGGCTGTCGTGACCGTGGGCAATGACCGTTTCCAGGACGTCCGACCGCCGTATCACTGTGCCGCGCTCCAGCCGAAGGACTCCGGCGGTATCAGCAGCACCGCCGGCCTCGTCCGGTCGGCCAGCATGGTCTCGAACCACGCCACCGCACCGTGTTGATCGTCGCCCCCGAGCATGCGCCAGGGCAGCCCCAAGTGCTCGAGCACTGGAATGGTCACCTGTCCCATTCCGCGGTTCTCCCGCGTGCCGTCGACACCAATGCCGCGCATGCTGACGACCAGGCCGAGGGGTACGTCGAACGGCTCGACCAAGAACGCCAGGACATTGACCGACTGCCCGAATCCCGAGTTCTGCATCAGCACGGCGCCACGCCCACCGGCCAAGGCGGTGCCGACAGCCAGCGCCACGGCGTTGTCCTCACGGTGGACGTACCGGAACCCCGCATGGCGCTCCTCCAGCCGGCCAAGGAGCGGAGCCAGCACACCGCATGGGGTCGCCGCGCACAGGTCGGGGCACCACGTCGTCAGTACCGACGCGATGTCCGCCACACAGGCATCGGTGGAGTTCGGGCGGTTCGGTTTCAGGGGCGTGCTCGTTCCTATTGTCATGCGTCTTCCTTGTCTCGCGTCGAGGCAACCCGTGCATCGGAATTCGCGGCATGAATCTGGCAGTGAGAGATGAAGCTCCATGAGGCTGCGTCGTCGGCTTCCTCCGACCCGCCGTCGGGAGAATGCCTGGTGGTGGACTCCGTGACGCACCACGTTTCCCGTTTTCCACATCCAGGCCGAGGTGTGGGGTACACACCACCGTCGACGGGATGTGGTGGCCCGGCCACCATCCAGGCCGTATGCGGCGCGATAAACGCCCGATTCGGAGGGCTTCGGAGGGCGAGGTGGTGGCCGGGCCACCACCTCGCCCTGCGGAGGCCGCCGTATCGCGGGCAGGACCGGCGGGAGGCGGGCGGCCCGGGGGCTGCAACCGAGGGAGGCGAGTGAGGGGTTG